>JAEZDB010000068.1 GCA_023429855.1 Actinomycetes bacterium | reverse complement strand
GTCCTCGCCACCGCCCTCGCCTGCGTCGGCTCGCTCGCCCTCGTCGGCCCGGCTCAAGCCGCGACAAGCAGCGCGGCACAGTGGCGCGTCCTCGCCGAGACGCTCTCCGCCACGGCGAAGAAGCAGTTCAACAAGGACACGTCGGTCATCGGCTCCGACCCGTTCCAGACCATCAGGAACCTCAGCGCGATCATCGCGCCGAAGCCCGATCCGGCTTGCCTCGCGCAAGCGACCTCCAAGCCGTTCGCGCCGTGGAACGACACCGCCAACTACGTGCCGGTGCCCAACAGCGGCTTCGAGCACGGCCTCACCGACTGGACGGCCACCGGCAAGGTGCTGCTGACCGGCGAGAACAATCCGTTCTACATCTCCGGCCGCCAGACCGACGCCTCGTCGGTCGTCGTGCCGCTCGGCAGCTCGGTGGCGTCAGCGTCGTTCTGCGGCGGGATCGAGTACCCGACGATCCGCATGATGACCAAGTCGACGAGCGGCCGGACCGCGAAAGCCTCCGTCATCGTCCGCTACACCGGCCGCGACGGCCTCGTCGGAGCGTTGCCCCTCGGCACCGTGACCGCAGGCCCCGACTGGGCTCCGTCGGAGATCACCCTCACCGCCTCCGGCATTCCGCTCTTCACCGGCACCAAGCTCGGCGTCACCATCATGACCACGAGCGGCTCGATCGCGATCGACGACGTCTACGTCGACCCGTACCGCCGCACCTGAGCCACCAACCTTCGGGCTTCCCCTGGCCCGCAGATACCCGGACCTAGAGCCCGGGCAGGAACACACCGAGTCCCCTGACTCGGACGCCCGACGGGCCGCCAATCCCCTGGCGGCTCGTCGTCGTAGAGGAGAGAGGGGGATTCGAACCCCCGAGCGAGTTGCCCCGCCACATGATTTCCAATCATGCCCGTTCAGCCACTCCGGCACCTCTCCGAGCAGTCGCACAGGTTAGCGATCCCGGTCAAACCCCGCGGTGCCGCTCATCTGCAGGCAGTCGCCTTCACTCTGCCCGTTCACGCTGGTACCGTCGACTGCGGCATGGCAACCCCGGCTACGCAACCACCCGGCCGGCGCTACGGCGGGCGCACCGCTGAGGAGCGCCAGCAGGAGCGCCGCGAGCAGCTGATCGAGGCGGGCGTCGAGCTCTTCGGCACGGTTGGTTTCGGCGGTACGTCGATCCGCGCGGTGCTGCGCGAGAGCGGACTGGCCGAGCGCTACTTCTACGAGAGCTTCGACTCGCTCGAGGCCTTGCTCGTCGGCGTGCATGAGCACATCCACGAGGTCGTCGCGGGCCGCGTGACGGCCGCGACCGACGCTGCGGGCACCGACGTCGAAACGCGTGCCCGCGCCGGCCTGCGCGCCTTCGTCGAAGCCGTCACCACCGACGAGCGGTGGGTGCGCATCAAGCTGCAGGAGCTGGGCGGCAGCGCCGGCGAAGAGGTGCGCCAGTTCCGCCAGCGGGCGATGAACCGGTACGCGACGCTGCTGGTGGCCTATGGCCCGCTCGACGTCGCGCTGGCGCGCGGGCTGCGGCCGCAGGCGCTCGCCCTCGCCGTGCTGGCCGCGATCGAGTCGCTGCTCGACGCGTGGGTGGCCGGCGACCTCGACCTCGACCTCGACGGCCTGATCGACCACGCGGTGATCGTGATCAAAGGCACCGTCACGGAGATGGAGCGGACATGACCCAGACCCCCGTGCAACCCGGCCCGCCGCCCGCCCAGCCCCCGGCACCGCGCTACGCCGAGCTGCCGCCCAGCCTCAAGCTGAACGGCCCGCAGATGACGCGGCGCTGGATCACGCGCCAGCCGGAGACCATCATCGAGCTGCACGAGCGGTTCGGCGACGTGGCCAGCGTGCACTTCGCCGGGCGTCGCCACGCGTTCCTCACGCGCGCGCCTGCCGACATCGAGACGCTCTTCAAGGCGCCGCCCAAGCACGTGCCGGTCGCCACGGCCGGCAGCCCGATCGGGCCGTTCGTGGGCGAGCACTCGCTGCTCACGCTCAACGGCAGCCGCCACCTGCGCCACCGCAAACTGCTGCTGCCGCCGTTCCACGGCGACCGGATGCGAGCCTACCGCGACGACATCCGTCAGATCGCCGCCGACGAGATCGCGAGCTGGCATCCGGGGCAGGCGATGCCGCTGCAGCCGCGGATGCAGTCGATCACGCTCGAGGTGATCCTGCGCATCGTGTTCGGCGTCGACGACACGGCCCGCCTTGACGCCCTGCGGGCCGCGATCATCCGCATGCTCACGATGAGCGGCAACCGCTGGCTGATCGTGCCGACGTTCATCGCGGCCGTTCGCGCCGGGCGCCTGCTCGGCCCGATCGGCAAGTGCGCCGCCGAGGTCGACCGGCTGATCTACCGCGAGATCGAGACTCGTCGCCGCGCCGCCGACCTCGAGAGCCGCGGCGACGTGCTGTCGATGCTGCTCACCGCGCGCGACGAGGACGGCGAGCCGATGAACGACCAGGAGCTGCGGGACGAGCTTGTGACGCTGCTGTTCGCCGGGCACGAGACCACGGCGACGGCGCTCTCGTGGACGTTTGAGCGGCTCGTCCGCCACCCCGAGGCGATGGCGCGGGCAACCGAGGCGGCGGAGGGCGACGACCCGGACGGCGTGATCGACGCGACCTTCCAGGAGACGCTCCGCATCCGCCCCGTGGTGCCGGCCACGGCTCGCCTGCTGCAGGCGCCGATGGAGCTCAGCGGCTACGCGCTGCAGCCCGACCAGCTTGTGATCCTCAGCATCCTCGGCGCCTGCCGTCACCCCGACCGCTACGACGATCCAGACGCCTTCAACCCCGAGCGGTTCGTGGGCGGCAAGACCGACGCCTACTCCTGGATCCCGTTCGGCGGCGGCGTGCGCCGCTGCGTCGGCGCGGCGTTCGCGAACCTCGAAGGCCGCGAGGTGATGCGCGAGGTGCTGCGCCGCACCAAGCTCGAAGCCCTCGACTCCGCCGACGAGCGTATGCGCCGCCGCAACGTCACGCTCGTGCCCGAGCGCGGCGCCATGGTGCGCGTGATCCGCGTCGATCGCTAGATCTTCCATTCCCCGGCGATCAGCACCGGGATCTCCTCGCCGGCCGTGGTGCGGCCGTAGACGTCGATCTCGGGTGAGCCGAGCATCACGTCGATGTGGATCTGCGACGTGTTGATCTTGTCGCGGTCGCTCTCGCCGGCCGTCATCGCGTAGGCCGAGCCGAACGCGATGTGGCTGGCGGCGTTCTCGTCGAGCAGCGTGTCGTAGAAGACCGTGCCGAGCGGCCCGATGCGGCCCGCGCCGTCGACGAGCGCGACCTCGCCGAGCCGCGAGGCGCCTTCGTCGCGCTTGAGGTACTCCTTGAGCACGTCGCCGTGCTCCTCGGAGGTGACCTCGACGGCCACGCCGCGCTCGAAGCGCACGGTGAGCCCCGTGATCGACGACCCGCCGAGCACCAGCGGGCGCGTCATCCGGGCCGTGCCGCTCGTGCGGGTCGGGTCGGGCGCCGTGAAGATCTCTTCCGAGGGCAGGTTCGGGGCGTGGTCGATGCCGCCGACCGTGCGCATCTGCGCCGCGATCCACTTGCTTGACGGCAGCAGTCCGACGACGAGATCGGTGCCCGGGCCACGGAAGTGGAGGCTGTCGAGCTGCAACGCGGTAAGCCGCGTCGCGACCGCGCTCAGGTGGGCGAAGCGCTCCTTCCAGGCCGCGACCGGGTCGGCCTCGTCGAGCCGCAGCACGTGCCACAGCTGCTCCCACAGGCGGTCGATCGCCGCCTCAGGCGAGAGGTCGGGGAAGACCAGCTCGGCCCACGGACCCGTGGGGCAGGGCACCGCCGTCCAGTTCGTGGTCTGGTCGTTGACCACCTTGACCGCCTCGGGCACGAACGGCAGCGGGTCTTTGCCGATGCGAACGGGGTCGAGGTCGCCGAGGAGCCCGGGCGCCGCCGGGCCGGTGAGGCCGATGCGAGCGGCGCGCAGCTCACCGAGTTCGAGAATGCGCTTGCCGATCCACGGCGGCACGTAGTCGAGCGTGTCCTCATCGGCGTGCAGCACGCGTGCCCGCTTGAGGTGCGGGTCGAACCAGCTCACGTCGACGAACTTCGCGCCGGCGCGGTAGGCCTCGGCAGCGATCGCACGAACGACCTCCTCCTTGCCGGGCTCGCACGAGATCGCGACCACCTGGCCAGGCTGGACGTTGGATCCGAAGCGGACGGCGAGGGCAGCGAAGCGATCGAGGTCTGGCGTCATCACGCCGCAACATATCCGGCGACACGGCCTGACCGGACCCTGGATGCCGACCTGCACCGTCTATCCCGCGTTCGACCGGCCAACGCGGCAGACTGCCGTGGGTGAGCACCGAATCCCCGTCCGTTGCCGCACCTGCGATGCGCCCGATCTTCTGGCGCGGCGTGCCGCTGCACTACGCCATCCCGGTGGCCATCACGCTGGTCGGCCTGCTGCTGCTGCTCGTCGGCGGCGTCGCTGCGTTCTTCGGCGGCTGGTGGCTCGCCACCGCGCTGCCGATCGCGATCGGCGGCCTGTTCCGCGACCCGCGCCTCTGCGCCGTTCCGGCGGCGGTGTGGGCGTTGTGGCTCGTGATCGGCGCGATCGCGGGACCAGACGCGTCGCTCGCCAACACCCCGGTGTTCCTCGCGCTCGGCTTGGCCGTCTTGGGCGCCGGCGCCACGTACCTCGCGCAGCGCGCCGTGTTCCCCGCGACCGACCCGGAGACCGTCGAGGCCGCCCGCCGCACCGTGCCGACGATGGACGACGCGCCGGCCGAGCTGCCCGTGATCGAGCCGCTGCCGGTCGACGAGGCCGAAGACGTCGACCCCGTGCTCGTTGAAGCGTTCGAGGTCGACGCTGACGCCGCCGACGACGAGGCGGAGCCCGCCCAAGAGGCGGAGCCTGAGCTGGAGGCCGAGGCGGAGGGGGAGTCGGAGGGCGCGCCTGAGGCCGAGTCGGAGACGGAGCCCGAAGCCGATCCCGAACCGGAAGCCGAGGCTGCTGTCGCGCCTGAAGACGATGCGCCAGCGCCCGACCCGCTCGACGAAGGCGGCCACGTCGAGGAGTTTGCCGCGATCACCGACGCCGACCTCGCAGCGTCGGCAGACGACGCACCCCTGCCAGCGGCCACGCGCGCAGGGCAGAAGGACTCCGGCAGCTAGCTGCCGGCCGCGGCGGGCGGCGCGGTCGTGTCGGCCGGGCGCGGCGGCGTCGAAGCGGGCGCTACGGAGCCCGCGAGCGCACGATCGATCGCCGCGCGCAGCTGTGCCTCGCGCGTGGAGTAGTCCTGGACTTCGCCGCTCAACGCCTGGGCCAGCGCGGTGAGCTCAGCGCCCGAACCGGACCCGCCAAACTGCGAGGCCAGCCCATCGAGCCGGGTGGCGGTGGCGCGATAGAGCGCAACCAGGTCGCGGTGCTCGCGGGCCACACTACCCGGCACGGTGGCGCGCTCGAGTTCCTCGGCCGCTGCGCGGATCGCCGCCGCGTACTGCGCAGTCGTCTGCGCAGCTGAGGCAGCGTCGCGGTAGTTCGCGGTGCTGCTGGTGTCGGCCAGCGTGCGACGGGTGCGCTCGGTGGCCTGCGCGACCTCAGCGGCGTAGCTGGCCGCCTCCCGCGCGCGGTCCTCTGCGGAGTCACCACCGCAGCCCGGCAACGCCACCGCGACCACCGTCAGCACGGCGGCCAGCTGCCAACGGCCCCGTCCGAGCCGGTCGCGGTTCAACGCACCTCGGACTGCGGCTGCGGGTCCGGCGTCGCCGAGCGAACCATCCGGCGTCGTGGCGCACGCACGGCGCCAGCCTCCGAAGGGGTGATGACCAGGGACCGTCGGCGTTGGTGCTCGGCCGCGTCGCGGACAGGTTCGAGTCGCCGCTCGGCCAAGAGCGCAGCCAGCACGATCCGCATCTCGACGAGTGCGAAGCTCGCGCCGATGCACCGCCGGACCCCGCCGCCGAACGGCGTCCACTCGTAGGTGCCCGGCGCGTCGTCGCTAAGGAACCGCTCAGGCCGGAACGCGTCGGGGTCGGGATACAGGTCGGGGCGCCGGTGCAGCGCCATCGTCGCGCCGCCAACCAGCATGCCCGGCGAGAAGCGGTAGCCGCCGATCTCGACCGGCTCGACGACCTCGCGCATGAATACCGGCAAGACCGGCCGGGCACGCAGCGTCTCCTTGATCGTCGCGTCGATCAGCGCGAAGCGGGCGTCGAGCGCCTCAGCCGCGAGGCGCTCCTGCTGCTCGGGGTGCCGCGCGATGCGCTCGACCGCCCACGACAGCGACGTGGCCGTCGTCTCGTGGCCGGCGACGAGCAAGGTGATGAGCTGGTCGCGAATGAGCGCGGCGTCGAGCGGGCGACCGTCTTCGTCGCGGGCCTCGAGCAGCATCGAGAGCACGTCGCCGCGGTCCCCTTCGTCGGCGGCGGCTCGCCGTGCGCGGATCTCGGCCTCCAGCAGCTCGCCAAGGTCGTCGCGTGCGTGCAGCACCTTGCGCAGGGGCCCCGTGTGCTCCTGCGGCGGCCGACCCGTCACGACCGAGCGCACGCCCACGCTGAGCGTGAGCCAGCGGCTGCTGCCGGCGTCGAGCAGCGCGCGCACGGCCTTGCGGACGCCAGAACGCCGCTGTTCGTCGTCGATGCCGAAGACGACGCGCACGATGATGTCGAGCGTGATCGCCTGCATGCGAGGCAGCGCTTCGACCGTGCCCTCCAGCGGCCACTTGGCGATCGCCTCCTCGGCGATCTGCCGCATCGTCGCCTCGTAGGCGCGCATCCGCGCGCCGTGCAGCGGCGGCAGCTGCAGCCGGCGCATCGCCAGGTGTTCGTCGCCGTCGAGGACGAGCAGCGACGCGTTGCCCACCAGCGGGGCGAGGATGGCGTTCGCCTTGCCCGCAGCGAGCACGCCGGCAGGCTGGCCGAGCAGCTCCTTGATCAGCGCGGGGCTGGAGAAGAGCGTGAACTCCGACCCGAACATCCGCAGCGAGAACGCGTCGCCGTATTCAGCCAGGCAGAGATCGAGCGTGTCTTGCGGTCGCCGGATCCAGGCGACCGTCTGCCGGAGCGGGTGCCACGGCAGTCCCGGCGGGAGACTCGCGCTGTCCACGCTCCGGAGTGTAGAGCGCCGCCGCGCCCAAAGTGCCGCCCGGCGTGCGACCGCTCCGGGTTCACCACCAGCGCTTGGTGGGAGAACCGGAGCCGTGCGCTAGCCGATGTGGGCGGGTCCGGCCTCGAGGTCGGCGTCTTCGTCGTGGATCAGCACCAGGCCGGCGATGAAGCCCAGGACGATCAATCCAGCGCCGATCAGGAAGGCGAGCGACCAGCCGCTGACGAGCGCGTCGGCGACGATCGCCTGGACCTCGGGCGGCGCGCCGGCCGCGGCGGCGGCGTTCGGCGGCGCCTGCACCCCTGCCGCCGTCGCTCCCTCGGCGACGCTGCTCGTGAACTTGTCGTTGGCGAGCGTCGCGAGGATGGCGAGGCCCAGCGCGCCGCCGATCTGCTGCGTGGTGTTGAACAGGCCAGACGCGAGCCCCGCCTCCGACGGCGGCACCTTGGAGGTGGCGAGGAACGTGAGCGGCACGAAGGTCATGCCCATGCCGATCGCGAGGAAGACCATCGGGATGAACACCCCGGGGAAGTAGGCGAGGTCGTTGTCGAGCAGCAGCCCGAAGCCGGCCATGCCGATGAACGCCGAGCCGGAGCCGATCAGCGCCGACTTGCGCACGCCGATCTTCGGCACCGCCTGCGAGGCGATCATCGCCGTGGCGATGATCGAGACGGAGAACGGGAGGAACGCGAAGCCCGTCTTGAGGGCGTCGTAGCCGAGCACCTGCTGCATGAAGAGCGAGAGGAAGAAGAAGAACGGGAAGATCGCCGCAAATGCGAGCAGGCCGACCGAGTTGGCCGCCGAGACGCTGCGCACCCTGAAGATCCCGAGCGGCACGAGCGGGTCGCGGTGGCGGCGTTCGACGGCGAAGAACGTCGCGAGCAGGAGCACGGCGAGCGCGAGGCTGATCAGCACGGTCGAGGAGCCCCAGCCTTTGGACTCCGTCTGCGTGATGCCGAACACGAGCGCGACCAGGCCAGCCGTGGCGGTGAATGCGCCGACCACGTCGAGCGCGGGACGGTCGTCGGCCCGGCTCTCCACGATCTGCGAGACGGCCGCAGCGATCACGAGGAGGCCGACGGGCACGTTCACGAAGAAGATCCACTCCCAGCTGGTGAACTTGACCAGCACGCCGCCGAGCAGCAGGCCGAGCGCGGCGCCGAGGCCCGCGATCGCGCCCCACACCGACATCGCCTTCGCGCGGTCGGGACCCTCGAACTCCGTGGTGATGATCGAGAGGGCAGCCGGCGAGAGCAGGGCTCCGCCGAGACCCTGCAGGGCGCGGGCGCCGACCAGCTGCGCCTCGCTGGTGGCGAGGCCGTTGAGCAGCGAGGCGATCGTAAAGACCGACACGCCCGCGATGAAGATCGACTTCCGGCCGAAGATGTCGCCGAGGCGGCCGCCCAGCAGCAGGAAGCCGCCGAACGCCAGCGTGTAGCCGTTGACGATCCACTGCAGCCCCTCGGCCGACAGGTCGAGGTCTTGCTGGATCGCCGGCAGCGCGACGTTGACGATCGTCGCGTCGAGGATCACCATCAGCTGCCCGAAGCAGACGATCGCGAGCACCAGCCAGCGGTTGTGGTGTCCGCCCCCGACGGGTGCGTCGACGGACTTGTCCAGCGTGCTCATGGCGCCGACGGTAGCACCCGGAGGTCACTCCTCCACTCCTGAGTGGACCCCCTTGTCCAGTCACGAACCCTCCGCGAGGGCCCCACGCCCTTGCGGACCGCAAGAAAGCCCTGCAGCGAGGCTGCCCTGCGCTGGCGCGTGACGTCTCTCACGTAGCCGCAGGCGGGGCATAGAGTGCGTGCTGTGCGCCCTGCTGTCGTGCTCGAACGCCATGCCGCGCTCGCCATCCGAGTCCTGCTCGTCGGACTCCTGGCGACCGGTGCCGTCTACGCGTTCCGCGCGCTGCAGTCGATCGTCCTGCCGCTGCTGTTTGCGCTGTTCCTGACGGCCCTGTTGGCGCCGGTCGTCGACCGCCTCGCGCGGCACATGCGCCGCGGGTTCGCGGTCGCGGTCGTGATCGCCGCCTTCCTGCTGTTCGTCTTCGGCACCCTCGCCTACGTGATCCCGGCGCTCGTCGGGCAAGCCTCCGACGCCGTCAAACAGGTGGAGGGCGGCCTCAACAAGCTGCCGTCGGTCGCCAGCAGCGTGGGGCTCGACGCCAAGGAGACGCAGGAGCTGTTCGCGACGCTCTCCCAGCGGTTGCGCGAGAACCTCGGCGCGATCAGCTCGGCCGTGTCGTCGAGCGCGCTGACGATCGCGTCGGCCACGATCGCGGCGGCGTTTGGCGCGTTCCTCACATTCGTACTGCTCGTCTACCTCCTGATCGACGGCCGCGGGTTCTGGAACGGCGGCGTGCGCCTCATCGACGCCGACCGTCGCTCCGGCGTCATGGAGGCGGGCCTGCGCGCCTGGGAGGCCCTCGTCGTCTTCGTGCGCAGCCAGGTCGTCGTCGCGCTGATCGACGCGATCGGTATCGCGATCGGCCTGTTCATCTTCGGCGTGCCGCTCGTGCTGCCGCTCGGCGTCCTGACCTTCATCCTCAGTTTCATCCCGTATATCGGCGCCACGCTGTCGGGGCTCATCGTCGCGCTTGTGGCGCTGTCGACGCAGGGCGTCGGTGCGATGGTCGGCGTGCTCGGCGTCGCCGTCGTCGTGCAGCTGATCGAGGGCAACCTCGTCTACCCGCTGCTCGTCGGCCGCAGCCTGAGGCTGCACCCGATCACGGTCCTGCTCGCGGTCGGCCTCGGCAGCGCAGCGCTCGGCATTCTCGGCGCGTTCTTCGCCACCCCGCTGCTGGCGACGGTGGCCGCCGCGGCCGGCCTCCTCCCCGACTTCGAGATCGTCAACAAGGACCTCGCAGCGGAGCCGACCGCGGGAGTCGACCCTCCGCCCGACGCCGCAGCTGACGCCGTCTTAACGGCCGATCGACACGGACTGACCATTCCGGCAAGAATGTCGAGCCATGCCCAAAGAAGCCCGCGCGTTCCATGACAAGATCATCGGCCACAACCGCGAATGGGCCGAGTCCTTCGCCTTCGCGGGGCTGCCCACCGTGCCGCAGCGCCACATGGCCGTCGTGGTGTGCATGGACTCCCGCATCGACGTGTTCGCCGCGCTCGGCCTGGAGATCGGCGAAGCGCACGTGATCCGCAACGCGGGCGGCATCGTCACCGACGACGTGATCCGCTCGCTCGCGATCTCCCAGCGCTTCCTGGAGACGCGCGCGATCGTGGTCGTCCAGCACACGCGTTGCGGCATGCAGACGTTCAAAGACGACGACCTCCGCGACGACCTCGAGCGCGAGACCGGCCACCGGCCGGAGTGGCCGATCGGCGCGTTCACCGACCTGACCGAATCGGTCCGCAGCTCCGTCGAGCAGATCCGCGCGTCGCCGTTCCTCAAGCACACCGACCTGGTGTGGGGCGGCATCTACGACGTCGAGACCGGCGTGATCACCGAAGTCGCCGCACCGGTCGAGGGTTAACCCCGCAAACCCGCCAAGCCTGGCGCTACACCGGCTGGCGGGCAATAGGCTGATCCCATGGGAATCACCGCGCAGGTGCGCGTCTCACCTGGATCGCCAGCCGGCCTCTCGCGCCGCGATCCTGCCGATCTGCTCGGCATCGCGGATGGCAAGCGCCGCGGCCGCGCCCGTGCCGAAAAGGCCGCGGCGCGCATCGCGGAGCTGCAGCCGCTGCTGTGGGCCGAAGGCAAGCGCTCGGTGCTCGTGATCCTGCAGGGCATCGACGCGTCGGGCAAGGACGGCGCGACGCGCGGTCTGCTGCTGGGCGTGAACCCGCAGGGCACCCAGGTGACCTCGTTCAAGGCGCCGACCAGCACTGAGCTCGCCCACGACTTCCTCTGGCGGATTCACGCGGCGCTGCCACCGCGAGGCGTGATCGCCGTGTTCAACCGCTCGCACTACGAAGACGTGGTGACCACGCAGGCGCTTGGCCTGATCGACGAACGCGAGGCGAAACGCCGGATCTATGCGATCAACGCGTTCGAGCGGCACCTCGTCGAGCAGGGCACCACGGTCGTCAAGGCGTTCCTGCACCTCTCGAAGGACGAGCAGCGCACCCGGCTCCAAGCCCGGATCGACACGCCTGAGAAGCACTGGAAGATGGAGCTCGGCGACCTCGAGACCCGCAAGCAGTGGGACGACATCCACCGCTTCTACGAGCACGCGATCGGCGCCACCTCCACCGACCACGCGCCCTGGCACGTGATTCCGGCCGACCGCAAGTGGCTGCGCGACGTGATCCTCTGCGAGCTCGTCGCCAGCGCGCTCGAGCAGATGGCGCCGGCCGTCCCTCCCCCGAAACCCGAGCTGAAAGGTCTGGTCGTCGAATGACGCGCCCACAGGCCGACCCCGCTGCACCGGCGCAGCCCTCCCCTGCGGGGTCGATCCCGCTCCCGGGCTTCGTCACCCGGCCGCTGCGCGCCGCCTGGCAGATCCCCGTCGACACCGTCCGGCTCTTTCCGGCGCTCGCGGGCCTGCTGCACCACCTCTCGTCGCCCGACGGCGCGCTGCGCCAGATCGACGACGCAATCCTCGCGATCGCCGGCCTCAAGGACATCGCGCTGGCCCTCGACCGCATCTCCGACATGACGACGGCGCTCGACCGCCTCGCCGAGCTGCAGGACGAACTGGAGACGCTCGGCGACATGCAGCACTCGCTCGAACGCATCTCGCAGCTCGAGGCCCCCGTGAAGTCGCTTGCCCAGACGACCGAGGCCCTGCCCGATCTGGCGCTCGCCGCCGAGGCGCTCCCGCGGCTCGTCGACCAGGTCGGTTCCGTCAAGGACGTCGTCCACCACATCGGCGACCGCATCGACGAGCTCACGCCGTCGCTGCACGCGCTCGCCGGACTCGCGCCCACCCTGAACGAGATCGCCGAGTTCGGCGCGGGCCTCGAGTCGGAGATCGACGAGCTCGGTGCGGCGCTCGCGCCGATCGCGAGCATCGCCGGCAAGCTGCCGGGCGGGCGCAAAGCGGCCAGAGCTGCAGCACGCGAGCAGGCCGAGCAGGCCGCCGCGCTCGAGGCGGCGCGCGATCAGAACGGCAAGCCGCCGGCACCTGGGCTCAACGGTCAGGGGCCTACGCCCTGATGGGTCGCAGCTCCTCGGACTCGTCGAGCATGTGGCGGCGAAGGGTGCCGTTCGGCGCGATCTCGTACGAGCCCATCCGCAGCAGCACGGGCGAGTACACGTGCAGCGTCACGGCCGGCTCGTCACCGGTGTGGTGGACGCGGTGGATGTCGTGCGCCGCAAAGGAGAAGTGCTGACCACGCGTGCAGCTGCGCTCGACGGGGTGGCTCGAGCCGATCCGCAGGTGCGATTCGGTGACCCGACCACGGAGGACGAGAGCAACGCCGCCGGCGCCGTCGTGATCGTGGAAGCCCGTGTCGTGGCCCGGCATCCAGCAGATGAGCCAGGCGCTGTAGCGGTCGGTGCGCGCCACCTCGTGGTAGGTGCGCTGCCGCGAGTCGTGCCGCACGTGCGGGTGCCAGAGGTTCTGCTGGACCGCGAGGCCGTGGGCCACGCCGAGGAGCTCGGTCGGCGTGAGGTCGGGCGGGGCATTGGTCATGGGGTCAGGCCGCCTTTCCAAGGAGAGCGTGGGCGTGTTCGTTGGCGTGAGCCGGGGTGATGGCAGAAGGAAGGTCGCCCTCGACGACGGGGCGGTCGCTGCCGTGGACGAGCCGATCGGCGCCGACGGCCACGGCGACGGCGCACTGGGCGATGCGGCCGTAGGACGAGGTCTCGTACCAGGTGAAGTCGTCGGCGACGGCGCGCGCCGCGAGGCCGTCGGCGCCGCGTGCGGCGAGGCGCTCGGCCTGCAACGGCGCGAGGCCGGCGAGCATCGCGAAGAGCACGCGCAGCTGCGGGTGCTCGCGGCGCCCGCGAGCCGCCCAGGCAAGCCACGAGCGCTGCATCGCCGCGACGTAGTCGGTGAGGCCGGGCCACCACCACGGCTCGGCGCTCCAGCGAGCGCTGTCGGCGGCGTGGACGTCGGCGGGCGTCGGTCCGGGGTGGATGAAGAGCGGCGCGCCGGCGCGCTCCAGGTGCTCCAAGACGGGACCGAGGCGGTCGAGCGCGTGGCTCGAAGCCAGCGCTCCGGCCGGCAGGCAGAGACCGACCGCACCGGCCTGCAGCTCGGCTTCGAGGTCGGCCGGGTCGGGGTCGATGAGGGAGATCGTGCCCCAGCGGCGGAAGCGGTCGCCTGCGGCGGCGACACCCTCGCGGTGGGCAGCCCACAGCAGCTCGGCCTGCTCGCGCGGCAGCCACTCGGCAGCGAGCGCGGTTGAGGGCGCCACGACCGCGAGGTCCACGCCGTCGCGGTCGAGCAGCGCGGCGCGGCCGCCCGCGTCCTCGGGCCCGGGCATCACGCACGCGGGCTCGGCGGGGAGGTGCAGCGTCCACCGGTCGCCGTGGCGACGCACATATGGCGCCTCCGCCCTGCGGGCGAGCTCCGCCCAGAGCGGCTCGCTCCAGAGGTGCTGATGCGTGTCGACGGCAACCACAACCCATAAACTACTTAATCTCGACCGTCTTTGTGGTCTTTATGGGCGATCGGGCCACCCACTCCTCGCGAGACGCCACAAGCACGCCCACTGGCCGAACGATCCAGACCGCCGTAAAACGCCTGTCCGTCGCTGAACGAAGCCGTAACCCTTCCTGGGCCAGAGCGCTTACGCGCCAGCTGCCGCGAAGAATTCTGCAACTACTGCAGAATGCGTCAGGCGATGTTCGTATCTGTGTCCCCGAGCATCGGTCTGCCTGCCCTGTTCGCATTGATCCTCGGCGAGTCGGCCGGTCTCCCTCTCCCCGGCGAGACGGCCCTGATCGCCTCCGGCGGGCTTGCGGCCGACGGACAGGTCGCGCTCCCAGCGGTCATCGCCGTGGCGGCGACGGCGGCGATCATCGGCGACATGATCGGCTACTGGATCGGGCGCCGCGGCGGACGCAAGCTCCTGCTGCGCGACGGCCGGTTCGCCAACCATCGCCGCGCTGGCGTCGCCAAAGCCGACCGCTACTTCGAGAAGTACGGCGTCATCACGGTGTTCTTCGCGCGGTTCATTCCGGGCGTCCGCGTCGTGGGTGCGCTCACCGCCGGCGCCACGGAGATGCGCTGGAGGTCGTTCGCGATCGCCAACGCGCTCGGCTGCATCACCTGGGCGGCGACCGTCTCGTCGGTGGCGTATGCCGCAGGGCCGGCCGGCGCGCTCATCTTGATCATCGCCGGCTTCTCGATCGCGGGCATCGGCCTGGTCGTCGGCTGGATCAACGTCCGCCGGGGCGCTGCCGAGCTCCACGCCGGTGCCGACGACCCGCTGGTCGCCCTGGAGACGTTCGCGCAGTCGATTCCGGCGCCCGAGGTCGTGGCCGAGCCCGCGCCGGTGGCGCTCACGGTCGCGCCGCCACGCAGCCCGGTTTCGACCCAGCGCGCAGCGCCGTCGGCGGCCGCGTTGGCCGCTTGCGCCAACCGCCTGCCGTAATCGGCTGCGGCCCGGCTTCGCGGTCGGGCGAGTCGGTACCTTGGGCAGCCGTGCGCCGCTCGCTCCACATCCTCGGCCAGACGCTGGCCGCTGCGGCGCTCGCCGTCGGACTGTTCCTGATTGCGCCGTACGCGCTGCTGGTGATGGCACCGGCGCTCGCGCTCGGCTGGCTGGTCGCCGTCGGGCTCTTCACAGGCGAGCAGGCCATCGGGTGGGTGCGGCGCGTCGCGCGTCGCCTGAGCTTCCGGCGCGTCCGCGAGCGCGCCAGGCGCGCTCCGCATCGCGCACCGCGCGTG
>JAEZDB010000042.1 GCA_023429855.1 Actinomycetes bacterium | reverse complement strand
GTACGGCACCGCGCCGAGCGCGCAGGTCCAGGCGCCGCCCGCCGCGCAGCCGACCGAGTTCCGCTACTACGACGGGCCGCTCGAGCCCGACGCGCTCCTGGAGTACTTTGCGCTGTCGGGATTCCGGCCGGGCCAGCGCGAGGCGGTCGAAGCGGCACTCGCGGGTCGCGACAGCCTGGTCGTGATGCCGACGGGCGGCGGCAAGAGCCTCTGCTACCAGCTGCCCGGGATCGCGACCGCCGGCCTCACCGTCGTCGTGACCCCGCTCGTCGCGCTCATGGCCGACCAGCTCCGGCGCCTCACCGCCGAAGGGCACCCGGCCGTGATGCTCGCCTCGGGCATGTCTGACGCCGACGGCCGCTTCGCCTACGACGCCTTGCGCTCTGGGGCTGCGCGGATCGTGTTCTGCTCGCCGGAGCGGTTCGGGTCGCCCTCGTTCCTGGGGGTGCTCGCCAACCGCGGCGTCGACCTGTTCGTGATCGACGAGGCGCACTGCCTCTCGGAGTGGGGCAACGACTTCCGGCCCGACTACCGCCGCCTGCCGCAAGCGCTCGAGCGGCTCGGCCGGCCGCCGGTGATGGCCGCCACCGCGACCGCCACGGAGGCCGTCGCCGCCGACATCGTCAAGCAGCTCGGCCTGGGGGAGGCGGCGATGGTCCGCTCAGGCTTCGACCGCCCGAACCTGTCGTTCGACGTGCTGACCTTCGAGGGCAAGGGCACGGTCGACGCCAAACGCGGCGTCTTGCTCGGCGCTCTGTCCGACCCGGCCCTACGACCCGCAATCGTCTACTGCGGCACCCGCAAAGACACGGAGAGCGTCGCGGAGCTCCTCGCCGCCAACGGCCTGCGCGCCGAGGCCTACCACGCTGGCCTCCCGCCCGATCAACGCTCGCGCGTGCAGCAGGCGTTCATGGAGGGCCGGGCCGAGGTGATCGTGGCGACCAACGCGTTCGGTATGGGCGTCGACAAGGCCGACGTGCGCCTCGTCTGCCACTGGGCGCTGCCGACGTCGGTCGAGGCGTACTACCAAGAGGCTGGTCGTGGCGGGCGAGACGGCGCGCCGGCCCGCGCGCTCTTGCTCGCCTCCCGCATGGACCTCTCGCGGCTCGTGCACTTCAACCAGCAGCGGCTCGTCGAGCCCGAGGCGGTGCACGCCTACCACGGCCGGCTGCTGCGCCAGTCCGACCAGGGCGTGCTCGAGATGGACCGCCCCGAGCGCGACGACGACCGCACCGCGCTCGCCATCATCGAACAGTCCGGTGGCGCGACGCTCGAGCCGGTGCACGGCCTGCGGCTGCGGCTCACACTGGCCCCGCAGCTCGACGCCAGCCGCGTCGGCCACAAGTACCGCGAGGCGAAGGACCGCGGCTGGCGCGCCTACCGCGCGATCGAGGCCTACGGCTTTGGCGACACCTGCCGGCGGCGCACGCTCCTCGACCACTTCGGCGACCGCACGCCGGGCGCGCCCGACGGCCGCTGCTGCGACGTCTGCGACCCTGATCTGCAGCTGCCCGCCCCGAAGACGATCAAGAAGGCCCGCGGCGGCGGGAGCGGGAGCGGGGGAGGCGGCGCGCAAGAGCCGTCGCCCTACAACCCCGACCCAGAGCTCTACGACGCGCTCGTCACCTGGCGCCGCGAAGCGGCCGCCGACAAGCCCGCCTACACCGTCGCGACGAACCGCACGCTCGAGGCCATCGCCGACGTGCGGCCCTCAAACGAGCTGGAGCTCGGCGCGATCAAGGGCGTCGGCCCCGCGTTCATCGAGAAGTTCGCCGACGACGTTCTGGAGATCGTCGGCACCTAGCGGACGCCGCCCAGCGTCGGCGGGGGAGTGGCTACGCCAGCAGCGGCGGAACCTCGTCGGCCGGGCACGGCCGCGCAAACAGATAGCCCTGCCCCTGGGTGCAGCCCATCGCCTGGAGAGCGTCGCGCTGGAACTCCGTCTCGATGCCCTCGCCGATCGTCTCCAGCCCGAGCGAATCGGCCATGGCGATGATGCCCTCCACCAGCGCCGTGGCCTTGGGATCGATCCCGAGCCGCGCGACGAACATCTGGTCGATCTTCAGCACGCGCAGCGGGAAACGCGTCAGGTAGCCGAGCGACGAGAAGCCGGTCCCGAAGTCGTCGAGGTGCAGGTCGACGCCACGCGAACGCAGCGCGTCGATCGTGCGGCGCTCGACGGGCGTGTCTTCGAGGATCGTGCGCTCCGTGATCTCCAGGACCAGCGCCGACGCTGGGATCCCCGACGACCGCAGCGCGCGCTCGACCGCCTGATCGAAGCTCGGTAGCCGCACCTGCTCCGGGGCGACGTTGACCGCGACCGTCAGGTGCTCGAGTCCTGGCTTCTGCCGCCAGCGCGCCACGTCGTCGCACGCCTGCCGCAGGACCCACTCGCCGATCGGCACGATCGCGCCCGTGCGCTCCGCAACCGGGATGAAGTCGACCGGCGACACCAGCCCCAGCTCAGGGTGACGCCACCGCAACAGCGCCTCGAACCCGCAGACCCTGCCCGTGGAGAGCGCATGCAGCGGCTGGTAGTGCACCTCCAGCTCGTTTCGGAGTTCGGCGCCGCCGATGGCGTTGCGGATCAAGAGGCGTTCGCGGGCACCACCCGCCGGCTCGACCGCCGTCGCGTTGCGCATCGCCTTCGTCGCCGACAACGTGGCCAGGGCATCGTCGATCAGCTCGTTTGCCGGTACGCCCGGCGCGCCCGCGAGCGCGACGCACTCGGCAGTTACCGGCTGCTCGACCCCGTCGATCGTGATGGGCGGCGAGGCCAGCACCGAGCGCAGTCTGTCGACGATCAGCTCGGGCGGCTCGTAGGCGCGCATCGCGACCAGGAACTCGTCGCCAGCCAAGCGGCACACCGCGTCGCGGTCGCCCGCGGCCTCGCGCAGCCGTGCCGCCACCGCCGACAGGATCTGGTCGCCCGCGTCGTGACCCCACGCCTCGTTGAACAGCCGAAACGCCATCAGGTCGATCGCGGCCACGGTGGTACGCGGCCCACCGGCGTGCTCCTCGCCCAACATCCGTGCGACGTGCTCCTGGAACAGCGCCCGACGAGGCAGGCCCGTAAGGGCGTCGCGCATCCCGCCGTCGCGGCGGACACGCTGCAACTCGAGCGCGTCGACCGCCATCGCCGACAGGTCGCCCAGGATCTGCAGGTCGTCGCTCGTCCAGCGGCGGGGCTCGACATCGCAGGCACACAGCGCGCCGACGCACTGGCCCTCCATGCGGATCGGCACCCCCGCGTAGGCGATCACGCCGCTGTCTTCGATGGCGCCATTGCCCGACACCAGCGCATGCTTCCGGGCGTCTTCGACGGCGAACGGCGCGTCGGCCCGCACCACGTGCTGGCAGAACGAGTGCGAGAGCGGCGCCTCCATGACTTCGTCGTCGCCCTCAGGACCGAGTCCGACCTGCCCCGCGGTGACCTGGCGGTCCCACGAGATCAGCGACAACGCGGAGATCGGGACGCCGAGCAGGCGGCTGGCGAGCCGGTTGATCGCGGTGAGCGCGTCCTGCGGCGGCGCCTTCAGCAGCTCCAGCTCGCGCAGCGCCGCGAGGCGACTCGGGTCGAGCAGCGGATCGGCGCCGGTGAGCGTCACCAGCTGGCCGTCGGGTTGCAGCACCTGAAGCATCGATCGGAATCCCCCTGTGTCGATCGAAGACAGCTGGAGTCATGCAACCACAACGCTGCAGGGCGTGGTGGTTTGTTCACCAGTTGCCGGCGGCTATAGCCGGGCAGATCCGGGCCGATCACTGTGGTGACCGTGATGTCCCACGACGACGTGATGCCAGGAATCTCTCCATGAACGACCCCGGTTCAACCCCTCTGGCAGGCCCCGAGGCCGCCGCCGCTGCGGCCGCCGCAGCCCTCAAGACGGGCGTGTGGGGC
>JAEZDB010000023.1 GCA_023429855.1 Actinomycetes bacterium | reverse complement strand
GGGGGCCTGCGACGACGCGGCTGCTGCGGCGGCGGCGAAGACTCCGCCCGCGCTCGACGATGAGGCGCCGTTCGAACTGGGCCAGCGAGGCGAAGAGGTGGAAGACCAACTCGCCGGTCGCTGTGGTGGTGTCGATGTGTTCGGTCAGCGACCTTAGGCCGACGCCGCGGCTGTGGAGCTCGCCGACGACTTCGATGAGGTGGGGGAGGGAGCGGCCGAGGCGATCGAGCCGCCAAACGACGAGGGTGTCGCCTTCGAGCACTTGGTCGAGTGCGGCGTCGAGTTGGGGCCGGTCGGTACTGGGGCCGTGCTCGACCTCCTGGAAGATGCGCGCGCAGCCGGCGCTGGTGAGTGCGTCGAGCTGGGAGTCCAGCGACTGGTCGTCGGTGGAGACGCGTGCGTAGCCGATCAGGTGGCTCACCGTGGGCGGCGGATTAGAGCAGGAGTCCCGCGGCGGCGTATCCGGCGGTGATGCCGGCCCAGACGACCGTCAGGAGTGCGACCCCGTAGGTCTCGCGGTGGCCGGTCAGCGTCATTGAGACGGTGGCGATCGCGACCATCGACGCCACGATCAGCTGGCTCACGAGCACCATCGGAAGGAACACCGCCGCGCCAGCCAGGAAGCCGAGCGCGAGCGCGGCCGCAGCTGTTCTCAGAAAGCGAGAAGTGCCGATGGCGGAGTCCATGAGGCCAAGCTAGGGACGACCTCGGACAGAACGTGCCCGAAAACCGTATCGGGGGGACGTTTCGGGCATTGAGTTTCGGGCAGGAGTTTCGGACGCGGTTTGGGCGTGATTGGGGGTGGCGCGGCCCGCGTGCCCGTAAACGGTCAGTTTCGGACGTCGTCTAGGTCTTGTGGTCGAGTGATAGGCGGCTGGTCGGGCCCGCGTTGGTCGAAAGCTGCAGGTCGGCCGGTTGCGATCCAGCCGCAGCCCGAGGCCTAAGCGACCGGCGCGCTCCCGCGGACGTGTCCGAAGCCGGGCGCACGCCGGGGCGGCAACGGTCGAGTCGTCTTGGCTTCCCGAACGGCGAGGGAGAGCTACTGCAGTCGGATCGTCCCTCGTTTGCCGCGAATGACCTGCGGCAGGTAGCTGAGGAGATCGGACGTGTGGAATTGGTCTCCCGCCGGCTCGTTCCAGCATGCGACTCGACCCGACGCCGGCTGCGCGCAGAGCAGTCCTGTTCCGTCGGTGCTGATGCTGTCAACGTTGCTGAAGCCCTTCACTCTCGTTGGGTTGCGGACGACGGTCTTGCGCGGAACCCCGAGTTCTTGCTTGGAGCAGACGCGCCAGTTCTTTGTCCGTTGACGAGTTGAGCATCGCTTGGGACGCATCGCAGGAACGTTCCCGTTGCCCCAGCACCGGAGCTGCTTGTCGACTCCCAGCGCGCAGGTCACGAAGGTCCCCGTTTGAGCGAGAGCAACGGTCGGCTCCAGAGCGATCGGTACCGGAGTGTCCTCGGAGACGATCTTGCGACCAGGAAAGAAGCCTCGACCCCAACAGCGGGTCGTCCCGTCGCCGCTCAATGCGCACCAGGACTGTTGGTAGCTGGTGATCTGTTTGGCGTCGGTGATGCCGTCGACCGTCACCGGCGCCGAGCTTCCGATCGCTCCCAAGCCATGGACATCTCCCCAGCAGGCGACGGTTCCGTCGTTTCGGATGTAGCACGCTGAGAAGCGGTCGACGGCGACGGATACTGCGTCTGCTACTCCTGAGACCTGCTGGACGCCCTGATCTGGATTCAGTTGCCAGCTCTTTCCCTCGAATTTTCCCCAACAGAAGATCGCTCCGTCGTTGGAGACCGCGCAGGCGTACCCGGCCGGTGATGGCTTAGACATGCTCGCGACGGGGGGGAGCGCGAGCGGCGGCTCGAGCGTCGCTCCGGCAGCGTCACGCCAGCAGCGCACCGATGTTCCGATCAAGCCGCAGAAATGTCCCCGCACGTCCCAGGTCCAGATGACCTTGGTGATTGCGGATGTCCCCTCGGTTCCGGGCACATTGGAGGCGGTCGGATACTTGGCGGGCCTGACCTGGGGGAAGCGCAGACAGGTGACCGCGCCGTCTAGCACGGCGCAGGTTGTGGGGTCGTAATCACCCATTCCCAAGTATCCGGTCGCCAATGGAGGGGCGGGCGCCGCACTTGCTCCGGGTGCCGCTGCGAGGAGCACCGCAAGAATGAGGAGAAGGGCACGGCCACCGTTCGGCATGCCGCCATCTAACCGGCCCTCCGTCGGCGGATCAACTTCGCCAGCTGCGAATTCGAATCAGTGACGCCGGACCGGTGCCTGAAACCGTCCGCAACTTAGCCACGCGTCACGCATTCTGGCGACGTCCGAAAGTCCTGCCCGCTGCAACGCCGTTGATCGCGAGGCGAGGTTTCCACACGGAGTTTCGGCCGCGCCGCCAGCGAGACTCGAGCGCGACGCCCGAAACGGTCGTTTTCGGACCGCTCCGGTGCGGTTGCTGACCTGTCGTCCCGCCTGCGTAGGTTGGACCCATGCAGAGCTATACCGTGCGGCTGGACTACGACGGGACGATCGGGGAGGTCGGTGAGGTGCTGATTGAGCTGCAACGCCGGCTGCGCGAGGATGGCCAGGGCGAGGCAACCGTGTTCGCTTCAGCCCGACACATCGTCGAGATGAACGACGAGTGGCAGTCTGGGTCGGCCAAGGGAGTCGCCGTGTTGGAGGTCGAGGCCACTGATCGTTTGGCTGCTCATGAGCGAGTTCAGAACGCGGTCAGGATCGCGGACCCGCGGGACTTTCCGGAATCGGTTCTCGGCGGTGGCGACGCCTACCTGACTCCGATTGACCATCACCCGCGCGGCTAGAGCGCGATCGGCGCCTTCGACCTTTCGCTCAAGGCGCCCGCGCCCGATGCCCCGCTAAGTCGCTTCGCCCGCCCGGGGCTCCACCGGGTAACTACGCACCGAAGCACCTCTGAGCCGCGGCTCCTCGCGGCGGCGTTCCCTGCCGCGCCTGCTCGCGGTCGCTGTCGATCGTCGCCTTGGGGGCTCCGCTCTATCGGATGGCGGCGAGGCGGTCGTCTGGGTGTGGGTGTGTGTCGAGGCGTCGGCGCAGCCGCCACCAATCGTGCCCGTCGCGGTCCTTGATCTGATCGAGCATTGCCACCAGGTGGTCGACGCCATCGAGGCCGAGCAGTTCGGCGCCGCGGCGATCGGCTCGGTACTCCGCCGCTTGGCTCGCGATCGCCACACGCCGCCACCCGCGCTCTAGCAGCACGAGCGCGGCGGCGATCGCCACCCCGAACGCGACGATCTGACCGACCGCGGCGCACAGGACCGCTACGGCCCAGGCGGCGACCGACGGAACGATCGCCCGCAGCGCCACCCGGTTGAGCCCTGCCGGGCCTTCCGGATCCAGGACGTGTGCGTACTCGTGCGCGAGGGTGCCGAGCACCCATGCCTTGCCCACGTCGCCCTTGCCGATGAGCACGTGCCCGGTGCGGGCCTTGCTGCCGTTGCGCCGGCGGACCGTGAGGCGGAGCGGTCCCGGCGGTGGTGCCGTGGCCACCAGCTCGGCCAGCCCGTCGACCAGCTCAACCAGGTGCTCGGCCGGGATGCCCTTCGCGGTGATCGTCGTCGTCATGCGTCGTGCCTCCAGTCGTCGGACAGAGCCGACCAGGCTCGGGCGCCAGCCCTCACGCGCGCCTTGCCTCTGCATGGTTCTCGAACCCCGGTTACGTGTCCTCGAGGCCATCTTGGCTAGCGCGTGAACCAGCCCGTCCACCAGTCAATGACGACGCCGGGACCGACCAGCGCGACAGGCGCGACGACGAGCAAAACGCTCAATCCCTTAGCCAGCCACCCCTCGCGGATCAGCGTTTCGGTGAGCGCTTCGCGGACGGCGTGAGGCGGCTCTGGGCTGTGATCGGTCATTCGGATCGATTCTCGGGAGACGCTGTGACCGAGACCGCCACCACGGCGCTCGGCGTGAACTTCATCACCGCAGGGTGCGGCCCACCTGCCATGAGCAGGGTCGTGCCGCGAGCCTGGATCTCGGACCAGATCTCGGCCGCAAGCTCGTGCGGTTCCCGCGAGTCGCGCGGCGTGATCTCGTCCTGGTGGACGATGAGCTTCTCTCCGTTGACGAGATGAACCAGTACCGACCCTTGAACGATCACGGAGCTACGCCTCCAGACTGGGGTCGAGGATCTCCTCGGGGCTTGGGTCGACGATCTGCCACCGAACGATCTGCTTGCCCCTGACGCACTTGCCGACGCCGAGGGCGTCTCGGCTCTTGGACCCGGTCTCGTCGACGTAGTCGTGGTACTTGACGGTGCGAAGGCAGCTCCAACCCTGGTAGGTGAACGACTCGGCGTTGTAGCCGGAAACCTCGTCCTCGATGACGAGCAGGGCGCCGCGCTCGTCGGCCTTGCCCATCGCATGGGCCTGCCAGAGGACGTCAGCGATCCTGCGGGCCGTTTCGCAGTTTGCGGTGCCCTTGGCCTGGACGTTGCCGATGACCTCGCCCTTGTCGACCTTGCAGGCCTGCGTCTTGGCGCCGGCGGGCGAGGACATGGAGCCTGCGACGGTGATCGAGGCGGCTAGGCAGAGAAGGACGGTTCGGTGCGTGGTCATCGCGGAGCACGATGACAAACACGCGGGACGGAACACACGTTCGGCGCCGAACCGTCGGCGCAAGGGCGAGGGGCGGGGAAGAGGGCGCCCTGGAACGACGAGAGCCCCGGCCGAAACCGAGGCTCTCGCACGAGTTCGTCGGCCCGTGGAGGCCGCCGTCAACTATGCCCGGCCGACTCTACCAGCGGGTCGGTCCCGAGTCATATAGAGAGGCCGTCGGGCCAGGGTGGGGCGCCGGGGCGGGCGTCCCGCGGCGGGCAGCTCGACGGGCGGACCGCCGACCGAAGGACCGAGCGGAGAGCAGGGCACGGGTCGATCTGCGGCGAGGGAGGAAGGGCGATCGGCGCGGCACGGTGGGGGCCGGAGCCAACCGCAAATACACTCCGCAGCAGTAGGAGCGTTTGCGCGCCCATTACTGCAAAACGCCCTTAGTTATTGGGCTTTTGGTATCGTGCGAGTATCAAAGTTGATACTATGTGTGGGCGGGTCCGGCGCTTCCGGACAATCCCGATCAAGGAGCCGTCAACTATGCAACTGACGCCCAATATCACTACCGAGCAGGCCGACGGCGTGGTGCTGCGCTTGCCCCGAGTGCTCTTGTTGGAGCCCGACGCCGAGCATGCTCAGGAGCTGGCTGACCAGCTGGCGGCCGACGACATGGAGGTGTGCGTAGCGGCCACCGGCGCGATGGCTGCCAGCCGTCTGCGCGGAGGCTCGCCGGACGTGGCGATCGTGCGCGTGGAGCTTGCCGAGGCCAGCGGGTACGCCGTCGTGGAGCGCCTGCGCGAGCACGGCGTCATCGCCGAGCACTGCCAGGTCATCGCGATCTCTGAGCGGGCCGAGCCGCACGACCGGGTCCGCGCGCTGCGCAAGGGCTGCGTGGACTTCCTCGCGCTGCCGCTCTACTACCCCGAGCTTCACGCTCGCGTAGAGGTGGCGCTGAGCCGGACGCCCCGGGCGATCGCCTCGGCGCGAACGGAGGCGATCGAAGTGGCCGGAGGTCTGCGGATCGTCCCGGCCGCGGGGGAGGTGACCGTCCACGGCCAGCACCTTTCGTTCACGCAGCTCGAAATGGACCTGCTCGTCATGCTCGCACGCGACCCGTCGAAGATCTGGGAGAAGGCCGAGCTTCTGCGCGAGATCTGGGGGCACGGCTCGCAGGCCCGGAGCCGGACGCTCGACAGCCACGCAGGCCGCGTGCGGCAGAAGCTGCGCGACGCAGGCGGCGACTACGTCCACAACCGGTGGGGCGTCGGCTACCGGCTCACGCCCTTCCCGACCACCTAAGCGATCACCGCAGCGGGGCGGCCTTTGGGTCGCCCCGCCTTGCGGGTCGTTGACGACCACCAGGAGCACACCGTGAACACCACAACCAACCCGATCATGCCCCCGATCCTCGAGCCCGCCGCAGCAACGGCGTGGCGCCTTCGCCACCGCCTGCGAGACCTCTACCCGCGGACCCGGTTTCGGGTCGTGACCCGGCGAGATCCGCGCGACGCTCGGCGCGCCGATCTCGTCGTCACGTGGGCCGACGGCCCGACCGTCCCCGAGGTCCTCGTCCACGTCGAGCCATTCGCGCGAACGACCGCGCGAGGCCGCCAGGTCGACGCCACACTGTGGGTCAACCACGAGGGCAAGCTTGCGCTCGTGTACCCCGGCGCCGACCGCGTGCGGCTGCAGCGCGAGGCTGCGCCAGAGGAAGGGTCCGCCGATGGTCAGTGACATCGTGCTCGGTGCCCGCGTGCGCCTCACGAGCGACCGTCACCGCCGCAACCCAGAGACGCAGGGGAGCGTGGTCGAGGTCGACCGATACCGCAACCGCGACACGATGGTGCGGGTGCAGTTCGAGGCCGGGCGGCTTCGCTGGATCGACAAGACGAGGCTGGTTCGGTTCGGTGGCCGCGCGGCGCCGCTGGACTCGCTGCCAGTGCCGCCGGTCGAAGCCGGCGACGTGACCTATCTCGCGCCCGAAGCCGGACTCCGGCGATGAGCGGCAAACCCGGAATCGAACTACCGCCCGATGAGGGCGAGGTCTACGCGATGTGCGGCGCGATCGTCGACGCTGCCGAGGCGCTCAACGACAAGACGTGACTGCGCCGACACACGCGCCAGGGGAGCGTCACACTGACGCCATGCCGCCAGCACGAGGACGCCGTCCCGGCGAGAGCGTCAAGATCACGCCGCGCGCCGAACGATCGCTCGCCTCCCACGTCGAGCGCGTGCGCCAGGCCGACGCTCTGGCGATCCGTCAGCGGGCCGCGATGTACGACGCGATCGGCGCGCTCGTGGCCGCGGGTGAGATGACCACGGACGTCGCGGCGGCCAAGCTCGCGGTGAGCCGCCCGACGCTCATGCGCGCGCTCGCTGCTCACCGCGCGGCCAAGCAGCAGGCAGCCGACGGCAACCCGCAGCCGGGCTACGAATAGTCGCCCGCCTGCCGCCGCCTTCGGTTCCTCGAGCCGGCCCGTCGAGGCGTCCCCAGCTTGCGCTGTTTCTACCTTTGTGCGTCGCCGCTCTCGCTGCGTGCGGGAGTAGCTCGCGGTGTCCGGCGGCGGGATCGGGTGCCGGGTTTGCTGAGTCCGAGCTTGCCGAGTTCGGTGTCCGTCCAGCCGTCCTTGATCGCGGCGGCGTAGCGCCGCGCGCCTTCGGATCGCACGCCCGCCAGCTCTTCTTCGAGCGCGCGTTCCCGGCGGATGACTTCAGCGAGCGCGGTGACCGACTGCAAACGGCCTTCCATCAGTTGGCGCGCTGCGTTCTCGACGTCGTGGACATCAGTTTCTGTCGTCATGGCGGCGATCCTAGCTGACTTGCCAGCACGTCAGTTACGTGTGGATCGCATCGCTCTGCGCAGCGCGATCTCACCCGCGAACGCCTCGATGTCGGCGCGGGTCCAGAGGCGTGATCCGTCGACCTCGATCCACTCCGGGACGAGCGTCCGCAGCGCACCCTTGGTGCCGCTTCCGCGCTCGGACCAGCGCGCCAGTTGCTTGCGGTGACAGCCGACGATCTCGCATGCCGTCGTGACACCGACAAGCGGCGGAAGGCGCGTTGTTGTCCAAGGCGAGCGCGGCACGACAATGTCACTTTAGGTGACGTTGCGGCGTCCGTGTGGGCTCGATCATTCGACTACCGGCGCCGGGGAACGTCGCGAGGCGCGGGATTCACCTCGCGGGGCAGAAGGTGGTCGAGCGCGCGGGCCGCGAGCGGCAGCTGCAAGCGCTCGCAAGCGGCGCCCAAGGCGGTGATCGCATCGAGGCTAGGTAGCTCGTCGAGCGCGTCGATGACGGCTCGAAGGTCGGCCAGGGTGGGGGAGCGCGCACCGGTGAGGTAGCGCAACGCCCAGCGCCGGGCCGCGGCGTCGAACCGCGCGGCGTCGCGCTCGTCGGCGGCCGCCAGCACCACGAGCGCCAGCGCGTGATCGAGCGGCAGCGATTTCAGCTCGTGCGCCGTCGTCCAGGCCGTCAGCAGGTCGCCACGCTCCAAGGCCCGTTCGAGCCACACGATCGACGAGCCCTTGATCGACATACGAACATATGTTCGCACACGCAAACGGCCGACGCGAGCCAAAGCATGAGGCCAGGCCGTCCCAAGGCGCTCCAGGCCGCGAGGCCGAGTCACCCCGGATTGGAGATCGCGTCGGCCCGAGGGCCGAGCGAGGATTCGGCCGCCAAGGCGTCCTGAGAAGTCGGCTGCCGCCGACTTCTCACACAGTTGCACCCCCGTGGGGAGTGGTAGCCTGAAGCCGTGCTGAAGGTCACCAAGCTCGGTCTCGGCCAGCAGGCGTACTTCGAGAAGGCTGTCGCCAAGGGCATGGACGACTACTACTCGGGCAAGGGCGAGCGTCCGGGAGAGTGGCATGGCCGCTTGGCGACCGAACTCGGCCTTGAGGGACAGGTATCGGCGGCGCAGTTCAACGCGCTGCTGGCGGGGCTCGATCCGCGTGATCCGGAACTGCTGCCGTCGCTGGCGGACACAAGGAACGATCGCAAGGTGGCGGCGTACGACCTGACGTTCTCGGCGCCGAAGTCGGTCTCGGTGCTCGCTGTTGTGGCTGAGCTTCCGGTGCGCCGTGAGCTGCACGCCGCGCACGATGCAGCGGTCAAAGCGGCTCTTGAGTTCATCCAGGATGAGGCCGTTCGCGTGCGTCGCGGAAAGGGCGGCGTGCACGTTGAGAAGGCCCCAGGGATTGTCGCTGCGGCGTACCGACATCGCATGAGTAGGGCGCAGGATCCGCACCTTCATACGCATGTCGTCACGGCCGCGATCGCGCCTGGGAAGGACGGTCGCTGGACCGCGCTTGACGCTCGTCCGCTGTACCGAACGGCGAAGGCGGCAGGAACGATCTACCAGTCTCATTTGCGCGCTGAGGTTGGCGAGCGGCTGGGGTTGACGTGGCGTGAGCCGGTGCAAGGTTTGGCCGAGATTGAGGGCATCGATCAGACGGTGCTCGATGAGTTTTCGCGGCGTCGGCAGGACCTGAGGAAGGCTGCGCTGGAGCAGGGTCTCAAGCTTGATGAGCTGACGATCGGCAAGCGCGAGGTGCTCGCGCTGTCGACGCGTGAGCGCAAGCAGAGCGTGGACGAGTACCCGTGGCGTGAGGGCGTCCGCGCACGCGCTGCAGAGCACGGTCTGACGTTCCAGGCGATCGAGCAGATGGTGTCCGAGCGAGCGCCGATCTTGGAGGCCGGTGAGGGAGTAGGGGAGACGCTCGACCAGCTCACTGGCGCGTCGGGCCTGACGCACATGAGCACGGCGTTTGAGCGGCCGGACGCGATCATCGGTGTCGCCGGATCTTGTCGTGAGGGGATGCGCGCGCCGCGCGTTCTGGCCGCGACCGAGCGTCTGCTGAGTCGCGGCGACGTGTTCTCCGTGCACGGCAGTGAACTGGACCCGCGGTGGACCACCGCGGAGCTAGTGGCGGCCGAGCAGCGACTGATCGCCGACGCGATCGGCCGGGCCGGTGACGGCTCGGGGAAGCTCCCAGCGGAGGCAGTCGAGCAGGTCATAGAGCGCTCCAGTCGGACGCCCGGTGAGGAGCAGCGCGCGGCCGTCGTCGGCGTCACCACGTCGGGCAACGGCGTGGACGTGATCGAGGCGCGAGCGGGCACCGGCAAGACGTTCTTGGCGGGTCTGATTCGCGAGGCCTACGAGGCCCACGGCGTGCCAGTGATCGGCGCCGCGCCGACCGGTGCGGCGGCGCGCGAGCTGACCGAAGGCGCGGGTATCCGGTCGTGGACGATGCACGCGCTGCTGTCGCAGGTCGAGCAGTACGAGAGCTTGCCGTTCGGCTCAGTCGTCGTGCTCGACGAGGCCGGCATGGCGGATACGCGGCACGCTGAGCAGCTACTCGTCGAAGCACGCAAGGCGCACGTGAAGGTCATCGCAATTGGCGACTCAGGGCAGCTGCCTTCTGTACAGGCCGGCGGCTGGCTTAAGGCCGTTGGCGACCAGGTAGGCCACCACGAGATCACCGAGACGCGCCGCCAGAACAACGCGGCCGAGCGGCGCGCGCTGGGCGCCCTTCACGCCGGCGTTCCGCAGGTCTGGCTCGACTTCGCCGCGAAGAACGATCGGCTCGTGATCTGCGACGCAGACGAGCCGTCTATCGCGCAGGCAATCGACGCTTGGACCGGCGCCGTCGCCGAGCACGGCGTCGACCAGGCGGTGCTGATCGCCCGCGACAACGCGATGCGGTCGCTGTTGAACGCCGGCGCGCGTCAGCACTGGGACAAGCAGGGCCGCCTCGGTACGCGAGTCGACTTCGGACCGATCGAAGTCGCCGAGGGCGACCGCGTGATCTGCCGTCGCAACGACGCTCGCCACGACGTCGACAACGGCACCCGCGGCACGATCCGCGCCGTCAGCGAGGACCGC
Source organism: Actinomycetes bacterium (assembly GCA_023429855.1). Lineage (GTDB taxonomy): Bacteria > Actinomycetota > Thermoleophilia > Solirubrobacterales > Solirubrobacteraceae > JAGIBJ01. The sequence continues at coordinate 8,722 of JAEZDB010000023.1, read as the reverse complement.
GTGCTGCTCGAGGTCAACGGGGGCGTGGTGCGCGAGCTGCCTGCCTCCTACGTCGCCGAGCACGTCGAGCACGCCTACGCGCTCACCGGTCACGGCACGCAGGGCTCGACAGTCAAGTGGGCGGGCGTCGTCGCCACTCCTGAGCACCTCACCAGGGGTTGGAGCTACACGGCGCTGAGCCGCGCCGAGGAGACCACGATGCTGTTCGTTTCCGACGAGGGTCCCGAGCGCGATCCAAACCTCGAGCAGGAGGGACCGGAGATTGCGACCGAGCGCAATCACTCCACGACGCTGTGGCGTATCGGAGAGCGGATGATGGTCCGAGACGACGAGGACCTCGCGATCGAGCAGCTCCCGGACCCGTTCGTCGGCGCTGGCCGCGCTGGCGATCGCGACGTCGTCGACGCACCGGACTCCGAGACGCCGATCCAGGAGCGCGGCGCCGAGGCTATGCCGGCACCGATCGCACACGGCGGCACGCAGCGCGAGCTCGTGGCGCTGCGGGCGGCAGACGATCGTCTTGCGCTGCAGGAGCAGGCGCTGCCCGTGCGCGAACTCAATCAGCTCGACGCGATCGCGCGCGAGCACAAGGAGCTGCTCGCGCGCCGTGCCGAACACGACGAGCGCCTGGCCGCAGTCCCGTCGCCGCCGAGGTTCGGCCGCGACGAGCACGCCCGCGAGCGCGGCTACCTCGAGGAGGTCGTCGCAAGCCACGACGAGCGCCTCGCCGCAATGCACCGCCACCACCTCGCCCTCCGCGAGTCAGTCACCGTGGCGTCAGGCCGCGACGCGCGGGAAGTCCGCGACGAGCTGCGGGGCATCACCGCTCGCCGCGAGCAGATCGCCGAGGAGCAGCGCGTGCGGCGCTCCCAGCTGGCCACCGAAGCCGTCTCGCGCCCGCCCGCGTGGGTCGAGCAGACGCTCGGCGCTCGGCCGGCCGACGGCGACCGCGCGCTCGGTGCCTGGAAGAAGGCGATCCGCACCGTCACCGACACCCAGCTCCAGATCGACCCGGAACGTCCGCTGGACGCCGGGTTGCCCGAGGCGCCTGAGGGCGGCAGCATGCTGCACAGCTGGCGGCGCGCCGCTGAGGTGATCCAGGACGCACAGCGCCGGCTTGATCGCTCCAACGCGCGGGCGTTGCCGGTGGCGGAGCGCGCAAACCTGCCGTCGGATCTCTAGTCGCGCCGCGTCTCGGTTAGCAGGCCCGGTGCTCGGGCGGTTGCAACGCGCGCCAGCGCCGGCGTACCGACAACCAATGCGCCAATCCCCGAGCCGGCCGACTAGGCCCCAGCTAACGAACGTGTCACCAGGCGCCATTTGGCCGGAAAGATTGCGACTTGGACCGGGCCCACTTGGGTGCTCAGGCGGTGTCGCCCGTCACCAGCGTTCGCAGCTTGGCGAAGTCCTCCTGGCGCCAAGCATCGAAGATCTCGCGCGAGCTGATCGCAGGTACGGTCAGCGATGCGACGAACTCGGGGCGGGAGTACACCGCGCGGGGGCGTTGCGACGGATCGGCCTTGTGGTTGTGGTTCGAGATCAGGGCGCCACCTTCGATCGGCCGATCGCCGTCGATCTGAGGCCACGTCTCGATGTGACGCAACAGGTCGCCGACGTGCTTCTCCGGTGCGCTGCCGCTGCTCGATTTCACCTCGATCAGCCAACGTCGGCCGTCGTACTCGACGAGCAGGTCGGCGGAGATGGTGTCCCCAAGCTCGTCGTCAAGGTCGGTGACCTCGAAGCCCGCCGCGGCGAGCACCGCGGCGACCGCGTCCTTGAGCACATCGCCGGCGCCGAACAGCAAGCCGTACCGGATCTCATCGGCGGCCTCGACGACTCGGTTCAGCTCCTCCTCGAGCCTCCCGCGCTGCTCGATGTAGTCGGCCTCTAGCTCGGCGAGCGCCGCGCGCGTCGCGCTCTCGGACGCGGTCTGAAGCTCCGGGTCAACGCCGAGCTCGCGTCGTGCTCGACGAAGCGCACCCGGGGCGTAGGCCGGCAGGGCTTGTGCGACGAGCCACTGCAGCACCGGAGTCCACGGAACGCCGGTCGGGAGGATGTACCAGCGCAGGCGCTCGTCCTCCGACACCCAGACCGCGACGACGGTGTTGCCGAGATTGTCCATAAGGATCGGCTGCAGGTGGTCGTTCTCGCGTGGCGCCGTGCCTTGCCCGGTGAACGGCACGGTGATGCCGCCCGGCTTGATCGCGAACCACGGCCCTGCGTGCGCCTGCAGGCGCTTGCCGAGGTCCGCATCGGCGTGGCTGAGGTTCGGAGCTAGGTGCGCGGTGACGCCGTCGGGCATGTCGGCGGCCGTGAGCCCGCCATCCGCCATACCGGGCAGTAGGAGAAACGACTTGTCGACACCGCGGGGGCCGCGACGGTTCCGCCAATCATCTTCGGCGTCTTGGCCGATCTCGCACACCGCGATCGCCACCTCGTCGCGCGAGCGCGCCCCCGCGATGAACCGCTTGAGTTCATCTGCGCCGTGGTTGGAGAAGACGGTGGGATTCAGCGCCGCGGCGCAGTCGCTGGTCTCTTGTCCCCTCCAGCGCGGTTGCAGACCGAGGTCGGCCCACGGCGGTTCCGGCTCTCGCCACGAGCCCTCGAACGAACAGGCGTGAATTGGGATCGGGCGGTCGCTCACGCGGCGAGCTTATGCGCCCGAGGCCGTGGACTGGGCCGACTAGGGCCGCTCCTAGCGAACGTGCACCCAGAGGCCATTGTGTCGCGTTGGCGCTCCCCCGTTGCGTTGTCGGGCGTGTCCCGGTTGAGGAACGCTCTCCGAGACACGATCGGTTTCAGCGAGCGGCGCGCCGCTGCTGACCGACTGGTGTCCCGGAAGACCCGCCCGCGAAAATGCCCGGTGAAGCAGCGCCCTACGGAACGGGATCTTGGCGGGTACGGCGACAAACACTAAGCGACGTGGAGCAGCGGTGTTGGGATCTCCTGTGAAGAGAGTTCGTACGCAAAACCGGGTTAGCGGCGGCCCGCGATAGCGTCCCGGTATGGCTTCCGAGGAGCGTCTCAACCCCCGCTCAGATCCTGCGGTCAGGTATTGGGTGTTGGCGATCGTCGATGACCAGCTCGACCAGAGCTGGCCCGAGCTGGAGCAGGACCTCAAGGAACGTGTCGAGCATCCGGCGCACTTCGGATCACCCGAGATCGCGCCGTTGCCGGATGGATGGCTCATCGACTGGGGCGACTGGCCCGATTGGTCCTCTGCGACCTAGAGGACGCCGATCCCGCCCTCGTGGAGCGAGTTACGAAGCCGACCGGCAGCCTGCAGCCCGGAGATCGCCCATGGCCAGCTGCCGCCAGACGTTTCCAGCTCACCCCCCACGGGGAGATGGAACTCGCGCGCCTGCGCCCCGAGTGAGCGGCCACGCGACACGATGGCCGACCGCCGCACGACCGTTAGGAAGGGGCCAAGTTGGAGCTCGTCAAGGTCACTGCGCGTCCCTGTCCGTGAACTGCCATTCGCGCTCGAGATCCTCAACGGTCTGCTCGAGGGCGGTGATCGCTGCGCTGGCATCGTCGCTGTCGATCGCGAGCGACAGCTCATCGCGCGAGAATCGAACTGCGTGCCCGCGGTGCATCGCCTTGCTCATCCATCGCCGAACGACGTCGTCCTGGTGCTCCCGAAGCTCAGCGGTGATCAGCTGGCCCGGTTCACGGACGGTCTTCGCCCACGGCACGCTCACAACCCAGCCCTGCTCCCGCGGCTCGAGTGCGAGGCGCTGCCAGTCAACTATCGTTGTCGTCCTCGGGGAAGGCATTGAGCTCGCGACGAGCAAGCTCTATGAACGTCCCGTCTGCGCACACCTCGATCAGGTGCACGGTTTCGAGGTTGTACGGGTCGAGATTGATCTGTTGCTCGTCGTACGTGCGGCGTGCGAGTGCTGCGTCTGCAGTGAGCTGCAGCCAGTCGCCGGCTCCGGCATCGGGGTAGAACGCGAGCGAACGCGTCACGAGCCAAAGCGTCGGGTTTGAGGGCGCCATCGGCGCGAGGCTACCCGGCGCCTCGGACGGGGAGCCCGCCCGTGTTCGTGACCTGGACCGCCTTATAGCGACCCGGCGGCGTCGTCGATCTGGGCCCGTACACGGACCGACTTTCCGGCAGGGACCTCGGTCCACCGACTCTCGCTGACGAGCCGTCCGTCGGCGGCGAGAACCTCCACCCGCGCGTTGCGAAGCTGCGCCTCTCCGCGCAACTCCGCGCTGTAAACACCACGGACCTCATCGGCGCCCCCCATCGCGTTCAAGCCTAGTCGGACATCTCACGTGCGGCCCCGAGGCGGATCGGGCCGACGGCGAATCGCTCGTCCAGCGCTCGGGCTGTTCCACGGATCGGTACGTGATACAGCCGAGACGCTGTCTTATCGCTCCAGTGTGGGGTCGCGGGAGCTGGCGCCGGCGATGGCTTCGAGGGCGCGTGCGACGTGCGGGCGCTGCTGGGGCGTGGGTTGCGGCGGTAGGCCGCTTTCGAGCGGCTCTCCTGGGGCGATGTGCAGCTGCGCGGTGACGGCGGTGCGAACGGCGGTTGTCCAGGCGCGCTCGGCGGACGGGTTGCCGGTGGGGCGTTCTCCGAGCCGTTCCAGGAGCCATGTGGGCGGGTCGTCGACTGCGGCCGCGGCGATCGAGCGGCGCAGCTGGGCGGCGCGCTGGTCGACGAGCGCGCGGTCGCTGGCGATCGCGTCGCGGCTGCGCTGCAGGTCGTCGACGGTGAGGCCAGTGCGCTGCTCGAGATCCTCCGCGATCTGCTGCTCGTGTCGGGTCAGCGAGACGAGCCGCGTGCGGTTGAGGTCGTCGACGTCGTCGCGGTAGTGGTCCGGCCCGCGCGTTGGCTCGAGCGTGGCTTGGCGCAGCTGCTCGATCTCTTCGCGGGCGGCAACGACGCGATCGAGAGCGTGAGCGGGGATCTGGTCGGCACGGCCGCGTAGCTCCTGGGCCTGCGTGGCGAGGCGCACCAGTTCGGTCTGCTGCTCCGGAATGGCGGCGTCGCGGGTGTTGGCTTGCTCTGAGATCTGGCGGTCGAGGTCCTCGACGCGCCGGCGCGCCGCGGTCAGCTCGTCGGCGCGTTTGAATGGGGCCGCGAGCTGCTCGGCGGCCTGGTGGGCGGTGCTTCGATGCTGCTCTTCGTCGGCGAGCAGGCCGTCGCGCCGTGCCGGGAGGTTCGCGATGCGGTGCTCGAGGCCGCGCAGGAGCTTGCCGCCGTTGACGCCTGCGAGGCCGCGGCGCTCGCCCGAGACGCCGTCGACGGGGAGGTCGCCGAGGCGGACGAGGACGACCTGCTTGCCGTCGGCGAGGGTGCTCAGTTCGCCGTGCAGCTGAAGGCCGCCGAGCTGGCCGAGTTTCGGGAGGGGGCCGCGGCCGCCGCGCAGGTGCCCGGCGCGGTCCTCGATCGCGCGGGCGAGCGCTTGGGCGGCTTCGGTGCGGTCGGTGTAGTGGTGGCCGTCGACCTGCGCGGCGAAGAGGTCTCCGCGGGTGGGGCGCACTTCGTGCTCAAGCGCCGCGGTGAGCCGGTCGGCGCGGCGTGAGGCGGTGGACGCGGCTTCAAGCTCGCTGGCGCGGCGGTCGTGCAGCAGCTGGAGGCCGCGCTGGTGGGCTCGTTGCAGGCGCTCGAGGCGGGTCAGTTCGACGTCGGCTTCGTGCTTGTGCATGAGCAGCGGGTTGCCGCTGGCGAGCGCGACGACTTGCCGGGCGGTCAGTTCGGCTTGGCTGATGTCCTCGACGCTGCGCAGCGAGCGGTCGCCGCGCATCAGCTGGCGGGTGAAGCCGAGCTTGCGTGCGACGGTCTGCCAGGAGAACGCGTCGAAGGAGTTCTCGGTGACGTAACGGTAGATCGAGAGCTCGGCGTTCTGGTTTCCTTGCCGCAGGCCGCGGCCGTCGCGCTGGGCGACGTCGGCCGGTCGCCACGGGCAGTCGATGTGGTGCAGCGACACGACCCGGTCTTGGATGTTGGTGCCGACGCCCATGCGGCTGGTGGAGCCGACGATCACCGAGACGTCGCCGGCTCGGCACGCGGCGAACAGCCGGGCCTTGTCGGCGTCGTTCTTGGCTTCGTGGATGAACCGGATCTGTTCGCGCGGCAGGCCGCGCTCGACGAGCTGGTCGCGCAGCTCGTCGTAGGCGTTCCAGGCCTCCCGCGGGGTGGAGAGGTCGCAGAAGACGATCTGCAGCGCCCCGGGGTTGGGTGAGAGCTGGTCGGTGGCGGGGTCGACGTACCGGTTGTCCTTGTGGCGGTGGTAGTCGGCCGCGACCTGGCTCGCGACGTGCTCGAGCTTGGTCGTCTCGGCGGGGTGGTCGGCGCCGTCAATCAGGCGCATGTCCAGAGCGGCCTTGCGGCCGTCGCCGGTGATCTTGAGCATGTTGTCGACGTGCGGTTCAACGCCGCCGTTGCGGACGGCCTCGGCGCGTTCGGCGAGTTGAGCGACGTAGTCGCTTGTCGCCGGCGAGGGCGGCACGACGATCGTGCGCGGTTCGCGCAGCCCGTCCTCGTTGACGGCAAGCTCGGGCCGCGGCAGCTGGAGATCCTCGGCGGTCTTGACGTCGGCGAAGACGTGCCAGGTGGAGAGCATCTCGGGGACGTTCTGGAACCGGGAGAAGCGCGTCTTCTGCTGAAAGCCGGCGCCGTCGGCGGTGATCTCGACGCCCGAGATCGTGCGCGCGAACGTCGCGGCCCAGGCGTCGAAGTCGTCGACGCCGGCGGCGCGCAGCACGTCGGGGCGCATATACCGCATGACGACGTGCGCTTCGGTGATCGTGTTCGCGATCGGGGTGGCGGTCGCGAGCGTCGCGACGCGCGCGCCGTGGCGGCCGCGCAGGTAGTCGAGTTTGGCCGCGAGGTCGGTCGCTCGTTCGGATCCGTAGATCGCGGCGCCGGGGATCTTGGAGGCGGTCGAGAGGTTCTTGTAGTCGTGCGCTTCGTCGATGACGAGGTAGTCGATGCCGGAGTCCTCAAAGCTGATGCCCGGGTCGACCGGTGTGTCGAGCAGCGTCTTGGTGCGCTCGCGCTTTCGCTGGAGCTGCGCCTCGAGCTGCTTGACGGTCACGCCGCCGCTGGACGCCCGTGCGCGGGCGAGCTGGTCCTCGAGGGCGTCGACCTGGTCGTCGACGTACGCGGCGAGGCTCTCGGGCCGCAATGAGAGTCGATAGAACGCGCCGCGGGTCATCACCACGGCGTCCCAGTCGTGCGAGGCGATCCGCGCGACGAAGTCGCGGCGGCGATCGCGGGTGAGATCTTGGCTGCCTGCGGCCAGCAACCTGGCCTGCGGGTAGAGCGCCAGCCATTCGCGGCTGAACTGCTCAAGCATGTGGTTGGGCACCACGACGGCGGGTTTGGCGACCATCCCGAGGCGCCGTAGCTCCATCGTGCCGATCACCATCGTGGCGGTCTTGCCGGCGCCGACTTCGTGGAAGAGGCCGACGGTCGGCTCGCCGAGCATCCGCGCGACGCCGGCGCGCTGATGCTGGCGCGGGGTGAAGGTCCTCGCGAGGCCGGGCAGCGTGAGGCGGTCGCCCGCCTGGGAGTAGTCGCGCAGCGCGATCGAGTTGAACCGGCGGTTGTACTCGGCGTGGAGCCGTGCGGCGCGGGCCGGGTTTTCCCAGACCCACTCGCCGAAGCGCTCTTGCAGCTGCTCGCCCTTGTCGATCGCGGCCGCGGTCTCGGTCGGGTTGACGACGTGCTTGTCGCTGTCGACGACGGGGTCCTTGACCACGATCGGCTTCTGCTGCATCAGCAGCTCAGCGAGCTTCGGAGCGGGCAGCCGCTCGGTGCCCCACTGCGAGGTCGCCGCGACGGAGGAGCGGTTGCCGCGCACCGCCCAGGTCGATCCGCCGGCGTGCTCGACGTAGGCGGTGTCGTCGTCGAGGAGCTCGGCGAGGAACTGCTGGTGGGTTTGGGCGTCGATCCAGACCGCGCCCAGGCGCGCGTCGATCTCCTCGAGCGGAATGTCTGCGGGGATCGCGTCGCTGAGAGCCCGCACGTGGCGGGCCAGCTCGGGCTGCTCCTCGAGACGCTCGCGGGCGAACGCCAGTTTGCTGCGCACGTCGCCGGAGAGGTATTCGGCGGCTGGCTGCAGCTCGCCGGTCGCGGGGTCGGTAAAGACCCGCTCGCCGAGCAGCCGTTCGGCTTCGGCGGGCTCTTGTCCGAGGATCTCGGCGAGGTCCTCGATCGTCAGTCGGCCGAAGCGATCGAGGCAGATGGCGATCGCTTCGTCGGGGTCGTCGGTCGCGACGACGAGTTCGCGCGGCTCAAGGACGCGCTCGAACAGGATCTGCGCGGGCGCAGCGGTCTGGGTGGAGGCGTCGAACACCTCGAGGGCCTTGACGAGCGGCCCGAACGGGTCGCTGCGAAGCCGAGCGACCGCGGGCGCGCCGCGGCGCGCCATCAACGGCTGGCCCTCGCGGTCGACGCGGCCGGTTGGGCTTTCGGTGAAGCGGTTGATCGGTCCCCAGCGCCGCACGTACGCCTCGTACGTCAAGCGCAGCTGCTCGCGCGCTTCGTCGAGGTCGCCTTCGCCGGCGTTCTCGAGATCCAGCAGCCGGCGCGCGCCGTCGCGCAGCTCAAGCAGCGTGCGGGTCTCGGCGTGCTGGGTCTTGGGGACCTTCAGCGGCTCGGCGACGCCGCCGCGCACCACGGTGAACGCCTGGGCGGCTTCGTCGTGGGCGAGGTGGCCTTCCCACTCAAGCTTGCGGCCGCGATCGCGGCCCTGCGCGGCGC
>JAEZDB010000020.1 GCA_023429855.1 Actinomycetes bacterium | reverse complement strand
GCCCCCACCCTCGCCGCGACCTTCTTGCGCCGGGCCGCTGATGAGCCGTGCACGCCCGACGAACACCTCGACGCGCTCGTCGCGCTCGCCGACGCCGAGCAGCGTGCCGTCGACCCGGCCGCCCTGCGTACGCTCGCCGAAGCGCAGGCCGCGGCCACGACCCCGGACCGGCGGGCCGAGATCACGATCACGCGCTCCCTCGTGCTCTACCGCGAGGGCGAGGGCCGCCTGGCCGTCGACGAGCTCGAGCAGCTGATCGACGGAGGCGAGCTGTCGGCCGACGTCACGACGCGCGTGAAGGCGGCGCTGCTCACCCTGGCCGACGTCGACCTCAGCCTCCGACCCCGGCTCACCGCCCAGCTCGACGAGATCGTCGCCGACCTCGGACGGGCCGGCGGCGCCGTGGCCCCGCTCCTGCTGGCCCACGCGGCCGTCGAAGAGCGGCTGCTGTACCGCGACTCGATCGCCAACGGCGACCTCTCCGAACGCGCCCTGCGCGCCTGCCTGCAGACCCTCGAGCAGCAGGGCGCCCAGCCCATCCACGAGGCACTGCTCGGCCTGCTCGTCCTGTTTCTCGACGCCTCGGAGCACCTTGATGCGCTCGATGAGCTCGTGAACCGCGCCCTCGTGCTCGCCGCCAAGAACGGCAACGCCGTGACCTACGCGCACCTCGGCGTGACCTACACCTGGTCGCTGCTGCGCCAGGGCGCGCTCGAAGACGCGGAGCGCCTCGTACTCGGCGTCCGGGATCAGGGCGCCCCGAAGACGGTCTGGATGCGGGCGTGGGTCTCCGGCCTCGGCCAGGCGACGCGGGCAGAGTTCGACCCAGCGCTCGGCCTCGACCCGCTCGGTGAACCCGACGAGCTCGATGTCGGCGAGAACGAGGTGCCGCCGGCCGAGCGCTGGCTGCTCAGCGTGCTCCGCGGCAAGCTGCTGCTCGCCCGCGGCGAGATCGAGCCCGGGCTCGCCGCGCTCCTCGCCGGCGGTGAGGGCCTCGCACGCCTCGGCACGCCCGCGGGCAACTACCACTGGCGCTCCGACGCCGCCCTCGCCCTCGGTCGCCTCGGGCGCCTCGAAGAGGCGCGCGCCTACGCGCAGGAGGAGCTCGAGCTCAACACGCGCTGGGGCGCGCCGCGCGCCCTGGGCCACTCGCATCGTGCCGCTGCCCTGCTCGCCGCGAGCGACGAGGAACGCCTCGAGGGCCTCCACGAGGCTGTGCGCCTGCTCGAAGGCGTCCGCGCCCCGCTCGAGCTGGCCCGCACCCTGGTCGAGCTCGGTGGCGCGCTGCGGCGCATGAACCGCCGTGCCGATGCGCGCGAGCCGCTGCGCCGAGCGATCGAGCTGGCCGACGGCTGCGCGCTCAACACGCGCGTGGCCGCTCAAGCGCGCACCGAGCTGGCCGCGTCGGGCGGTCGCGCGCCCAAGACCCAGGCCGGCGGCATCGCGTCACTCACGGCCAGCGAGCGGCGGATCGTCGACCTCGCCGTCCAGGGCTTGTCGAACCCGCAGGTCGCCCAGGAGCTGTTCATCAGCCGGCGCACCGTGGAGTCGCACCTCGCGAGCGCCTACACGAAGCTCGGGATCGCCGGCCGCGGCGAGCTCGGTCGCGTGCTCGAGCCGGCGGGCTAAGCCGCCGCCGTACGCAGGCGGAACGGTGTCAGCCGCTGACGCCACGACGGGGGAAGCGCGGAGGACGAGCCCGAGCGGCAGCCAACGATGCCATGCGACTGCTGCTCGGACCCGTCTCCGTGACCAGGCGCAGGGCCCGGCCGGTCTCTTGTTCGTCGGCCTGCCGGCCTGCGTCGTGGCTCTCCCCCTGAGTAACCACGTGCAGTTCGGTGGGCTGAGGCTGCATCTGGGAGTCATCACGCCACGCCTGCACGGCCGCCCCCCAGGCGACCATGCTTCGACGACCGATGACCTGCAGCGATGACACCGGATTGGTCCCGCAACCGCGACCGGCGCCCCCGAACAAGAGGGTGATGACCGAGACAGCGGCATCGTTAGACCCACGAGCGTCCACCGGCGAAGCACTGCCGGTGGACTGCATGAGCCCGGGAATGTCGTGGACCTCAGTCATCGAGGAGGACTCTCGTCCGATGGCGGGCCCTTTGCATCGGTGAGCCCACCGAACTTACGCAGGCCTCACTGAGACCTCACCAAGAGCCGTCTAGGTGAGGGAGCTAGCGTGAGCCTATGAAGCTCGCCATCCACTTCCCGAATTTCACGCTGCCGGGCGGACCGGAGGCGATCGCCCCAGCGCTCGCAGCGACGGCCCGCGCCGCCGAGGACGGCGGCGTCGACACGTTCACGCTGATGGACCACTGGTTCCAGATGGAGTCGCTCGCGACCGCGCAGGATCCGATGCTTGAGGGCTACACCTCGCTCGGGTTCCTCGCGGGACTTACGCAGCGCCTTACGCTCGGCCTCCTCGTGACCGGCGTGACCTACCGCCACCCTGGGCTGCTGGCCAAGACCGTGACGACACTCGACGTGCTTTCCAGCGGCCGGGCCCAGCTCGGCATCGGGGCGGCCTGGTACGAGCGTGAGCACCGCGGCCTCGGCGTTCCCTACCCGCCGCTCGGCGAGCGCTTCGAGCTGCTGGAGGAGACGCTGCAGATCGTGCACCAGATGTGGTCGCCAGACGACGGCCCGTTCACCGGGGAGCACTTCGCGTTGGAGGAGACACTGTGCGTGCCGCAGCCGGTTCGCCAGCCGCATCCGCCGATCCTCATCGGCGGGAGCGGCGAGAAGAAGACCCTGCGGCTCGTCGCGCAGTACGCCGACGCCTGCAACCTCTTTGCGCCCGATGTCGAGACGGTCGCCCACAAGCTGCAGGTGCTCGACGGCCACTGCGAGGCCGTCGGCCGCGACCCGTCGGAGATCAAGCGGACCATCATCTGGAACGGCGATCCGCTGGCCGACCCAAACGCGTTTCTCCCGGCCATGGAGCGGTACGCCGCGATCGGCGTGGAAAAGGTCTACCTCTCCGCCATGGCGGCCGACCCTGCCGCCTGGGTCACGGTGCTGTGCGAGCGCTTCGGCGAGGGGCTCGCCGCCCTCTAAACGCCACAGGGCGGCGCACGACCTCAGGC
>JAEZDB010000005.1 GCA_023429855.1 Actinomycetes bacterium | reverse complement strand
AGCTGCGGCGCCACAGGGCGAGGCCTCCGTGTCTTAGCCGAGGAGGACGGCGCCGCGGCCCGGGGCCAGCGTCACCTTCGTCACGGTGGTGCCGTCGATGCGGCGCATCGCGCGCGGCAGGGCCACGGTCTTCGTGGCCGTCTTCGGCGGGTTGAGCAGCACGAGGCCCTTTTGGAAGGAGCGGCGGTAGACGCCGTCGCTGCCGCGGGAGCGCTCACCGAGCGGGGCGCCGATGGTCACGTCCCAGCCGTTCCACCACTCACCGGGCTGCAGGCGCAACTCGCCGACGGCGTCTTCGCCGCGGTCGACCAGGAAGAAGCCGGCGAGGTTGTATTCCCACGACTCGACGCCGAAGCCGGCCGAGTCGAAGGTGATCGGCTTCCCGCGGTCGTGCATGCGGTCGATGAACTGCATGAACGTGTCGACGGCCCAGATGTCGCGGGGCGCCGAGCCACCGGTGAGGCCGTCGTCGTTGAAGCCGCGCTCGAGGTTGAGGCGATCGACGGCGCTGTAGGCGCGGATGATGAAGGGGTCGACGTCGCGCCCGATCGAGGTGCCGCCGAACCAGAGGACGTTGGCGACGAGCTGCGTGTTGGGGATCGCGCGGCGGATCTCTTCGAGGAACTCAGCCACGTAGCGGCGGTAGTTCGCGTAGGTCATCAGCGTGCCGGTGCGCGGGTCGATCGGCTGCGCTTCGTTGCCGTCGGGGTTAGCGACGCGCATTTCCATGTTGGCGTCGTCGATCCAAAGCCCGACATAGCCGCCCGCGAGGGTGACCTGCGCCTGCCGGATCCACTCGGCGCGGAAGGCCGGGTTGCCGATGTCGCCCGCGAACTGCGGGCACACACCTGCGTCGCAGCCCCACGGAATGACCATCTGCTGGCCAGCCTGGTTCTTCAGCACCCACTCGGGGTGCGCCGCGAGCGTGGCCGGGTCGTTGCGGTAGATCGCGTAGAGGTCTTTGTAAAGCAGCGCGGGCGGGGCCCACTTCGTGCGCGGATCGAACGACGGCGCGTGCGCGACGACCTGCCACATGTGCTCGCGCATCCAGGCTTGGCGGGCCGGGTCGATGTCGGCCTGACCGAGCCACGTATCCCACGGGGACTCGACGCGGCCGACGTAGCGGGCGTTGCCGATGCCGAGCTTGGGGCCCGTCGCGCTACTGGCCGTCGACGGGGTGTTGCGAACGACCACGCTGCGCTTGAGCGAGACACGCCACCACTTGCCACGGGCGCGCACCTGGCCCTTCACCGTGAAGCGGTAGGTGCCGTCCTTGAAGGCGGTCGTCTTCCAGGTGCAGTTGGCTTTGCGCGCGTTCTTGGTGTTCTTGGCGCGCTTGGGCTTGACGCGCTTGACCGAGAGCCGCTTGGACTTCGGCTTTTTCGCCGACAGCGGGCCGGTGACCGTGACGGCCACCTTGCGGTTCACCGCCGGGAACTTCACGTAGCACTTGGTTCCCTTGAGGGTGCCGCGCACGTAGTTCGCGTTCGTCGGAGCGACGATCTTCGTTTTCTTGAGGAGCGCGGGAGCTTTGGCGGCGCTGGCAGGGGTCGGCGCGAACGCGATCGCAGCCACGAGCAGGAGCAGCGCGGCAAGCAGCGCACGCGCTCCGGAGACAAGCGGGTGCGCGCGGTCGGCCTCGGAGGAGGAGACGGGCATCGCCCGGGAGCGTACAGACCAGACAGCGCGAAAATGCTGTCGCGGGGGCCCATTCGCCCGGCTCTGTGTCGAACGGCACGGGCCTGCCCAGGCGCGTCCGGGCACCGCCACGCGCTGGCCAGACGACTCCGCTGGCGGGCGTCCGCGAGAATGCCGGACATGCAGTCTGCAGCCCTGATCACCGGCGCCTCCAGCGGCATCGGCCTGGCCATCGCCCACATGCTCGCGCAGGAGGGCTTCGGACTGACGATCGTCGCCCGGCGCCCCGAGAAGCTCGAGGCCGCGCGGGCTGAGCTCGAGGCTGCCGGCGCCGACGTGATCGCCGTCGCCGCCAACCTCGCTGACGAGGACGCGATCGTCGCCACCGTCAAGGCCCACGAGCAGAGGTTCGGCCGGCTGGACCTGCTCGTCAACAACGCCGGCGTCGGCATCGGCCAGCCGATCGACGGCATCACCGTCAAGCACTTCGACCTGCAGTTCGACACGAACGTGCGCGCGTCGTTCCTCTACTACCGCGAGTGCGTCGGCCTGCTCAAGGCCGCGGCCGCCGAGCGCGGCGCCGCTCGCGTGGTCAACACGTCGTCGATCACCGCCCTCTCGCCGCAGCCGTGGCTGAGCGCCTACAGCGCGACGAAGGCCGCCGTGCGCAGCCTCACGATCTCGATGAACCGCGAGCTCGGCAGCGCCGGTGTGCACTCGACCGCGCTCTGCCCCGGCTTTGTCGAGACGCCGATGACCGAATTCGCACAGCAGGGCATTCCCGCCGAGCAGATGATCCGCCCCACCGACATCGCCGCCGCGGTGCAGATGCTGCTCCGCCTCTCGAACCAATGCATCATCCCGGAGATCCCCTTCATCCGCCCGGGCGAGGACACGCTCTGACGACGCCCGCCCACCCCATGCGGGTCATCCTCGGCTCGTTCGGCGAGGCCGGGCACACGTTCCCGGTGATGTCGCTCGCCGTCGCGCTCAGGGCGCGCGGCCACGAGGTGATGGTCCACACGTGGCACCGCTGGCAGCCCGAGATCGAGGCCCTTGGCATCCAATTCGCCAAGGCGCCGCAGTACGACCTGGACCCTGAGACCGGCACGTACCTCGAGCCGTACGAGGCGGTCCGCCGTGCCGTGCTCGACTGCGAAGAGGAGTTCCGCGCGTTCGCTCCCGATGTCGTCGTAAGCGACGTCCTTACGAACACGCCGGCGTTGATCGCCGAGCGGATCGGCGTGCCGAGCGTGACGCTCGTACCGCACGTCTACCCCATCTCCGATCCTGGGATGACGCCATACTCGGCCGGGATGCGCAACCCGCGCACGTTCCTCGGCCACTGGTTCTGGCGCAAGTTCAACCTGCTGATGGAACCCGGCTACCGCCAGGGCGAGCGCGAGTACGAAGACCTGCGCCAGGCGCTCGACCTCCCGCCCGCACCAGGTCCGATGCCGACGCTCAGCCGCGAGCTCACGCTCGTCGCCACCCTGCCGCAGCTGGAGTATCCACGCGCGTGGCCGGATTGGGTCCGCGTGACGGGGCCGCTGCTGTGGGAGCCGCCGCACGGCCACACCGACGTGCCGCCGGGCGACGAGCCGCTGGTGCTCGTTGCGCCGTCGACGTCGAAGGACCCGGCGCAGGTGATGCTGCGTGCGTCGATGCGCGGCCTCGCCGACGAGCCCGTCCGCGTGCTCGGCACCACGAACCGCCGGCAGGTCTACCAGCCGCTGCTCGTCGGCAAGCGCTCGCGGCTCGTGCCGTGGGTGCGCTACGGCCAGGTGATGCCGGAGGCCGACGTCGTGATCTGCAACGGCGGCCACGGGACCGTCGTCCGTGCGATCGCGTCGGGCTGCGCCGTGCTCGTGGTACCCGACGACGGCGACCAGCGCGAGAACGCAATGCGCGTCTACTACTCAGGCGCCGGTCTGCGGATCCCAAAGCGCTGGGCGAGTGCCACGTCGCTGAGGCTCGCCGTGCGCCGGCTCGTCGCCGACGGCTCCTACATCGCCCGCGCCCGCGAGATCGCCGCCTGGCACGAAGCGAACCCCGGCGACGTCGCCGCGGCGCTCGAGGTCGAGGCGCTCGTGGCGCGCAAGCGGGCCGCGGCGGAGGCTGCGGCCGTTACGCGCTGACGGGCCTGACGCCACTTCGGTCTGAGCATCGAAAAACGCCCTTCAAACCGAACTGGTGACGAGGTCAGGGCGTAGT
>JAEZDB010000436.1 GCA_023429855.1 Actinomycetes bacterium | reverse complement strand
CCGAGAGCCAAATCGCGTAGGGCCGAGGCGCTACTTGCCGAGCTGCTCCTGCAGCTTGGTCTGGCAGGCGTTGAGCTTGGCGGCGTCGCCGCCGGCGTCGCGGACGCACTGCACGTACGCCTCCGAGACGGCGCTCGTGGCACCGTTGGGCGTCGCCGCGCCGGCGCCGCCGAGGGCGCCCGCACCCGACACGGCGCCAAAGAGGCCGCCGAGCTTGGGCATCAGGTCGGTGATCGGCTTGGTGTCGGACGGCGCGTCGATGTCTTGTTCCTCGTTGACGTCGGTCAGCGTGAGCTGGACCTTGCCCTCGAGCTTCTGGCCGTCCTTCATCCCGTTGATCGCGAGATCGACGGTGACCTGGCGCAGGATGTTGTCTTCCTTGCCGGTCCAGATCGACACGTCGAGCTGCTCGATCTGCTTGGAGACCTGATCGAGCTGCGCGTCGGTCACCTCGGGGACCTTCTGCTTGCCAGCGCCGCCGGGCGTGAGCGACTGCGCCTTCTTAGCCGCCGCGAGGATGTCGGGCACGATCGCCTTGACGTCGACCTCGCCGGTGATCTTGTAGGTGTCGACGCCGCCGATCTCCTCTTCGCCATCGACCTTGGGGTTCTTCAGCCACGTGTCGGGGTTCAGACCGAGCTTGCCGAGCAGCTCTTCGGACTCGTTGCCCGAGTTGCTGGAGCTCTGGTCGATCGACTGCTTGAGCGAGGCCATGGCGCGCTTCGACAGCTCCTCGCCCACGTCGTAGCTCTCGCCGTCGTAGTTGACGTAGAAGCGGTTGTCGGTGAAGACGCCTCCGGCTTGGAAGTCGATCTTCTTGCCGCCCTTCTGCTCGCCCTTGACGTCGACATCGGCCGAGAACTCGGGGATCTCGCCGTCTTTGGCGTCGCCCAGCTTGATGACGGCCTTCGCCTCGCCGGAGCCCGACGGCTCGCCGGTGAGCGAGCCGGAGATCTTGAGCTCGATCGTCCCGCTCTTGATCTTCGAGTTCGCACCCGGCTTGAAGGTGCTGACCAGCAGGGTGTTCGGGTCTGAACTGTTGCTGGCGCCCGAGTTGCCGGCCTGGCCCTCGTCGCCGCCGCAGCCCGAAACTCCGAGGGCGCCGGCCGCCACCGCGGTCAGCGCAAGTGCGCGAAACGTCATGGAAGTAGTGCTCCTGAAAATGGTCGCCCAGCGAGGGTGCGTCCGACACCTTCACCAACGGGGCCGTGCGACGCTATCACTCGGTCCGTTGCGTCGAACCCGGTCCTGCCGACTGCTCGCGCGCCAAACCGCTGGACGCAGGCGACCGCGCCAGGACCACGGCAGGGACCGCAACCGCGGCGGCGAAGGAGGGTTGCCAGCAGTGATGACGACCCGGCTTCTTCCCCACCGCCCGGCGTGCGCCCTCCTTGCCGCCACGGCCCTCGCGTTCGTCGGCTCGGCCGCACCTGCGCACGCGGCCAGTTCGAAGGTCCTCGTGCTCGACGGCTCGACGATCCGCAGCAAGACGGTTCCGGGCTCAGAGCTCGCTGGCGCCGACGCGTCGCCTAGCCGCAGCGCCTCCGCCGTCACGGCCTCGGCGGCGCGTGCGCGGGCGCCCAAGAAGAAGGCGAAGAAGAAGCCGTACGACCTCACGGTCGTCCGCAAGGCGATCAACAAAGCCGGCGGCGCACCGAACCGCCGGACCGCGGCCCGGGCTGCGCTGACGTCGGTCGACCGCGTGATGCGCGCCGCGCGGAAGAACAGCCAGGCCAAGCGCGAGCTGGAGGCCGTCCTCAAGAACACGACGACCATGGCCCGCGGCAACCGCATCACGTCCGGCCGGATGCTGATGCTCACCGAGACGCTGCGACGCAACGCCGAATGGTGGAAGCAGGGCAAGGCCACCAGGAGCGGCCAGCGCGTGCAGTTCGCCGGCAGCCAGATGGTGTGGCAGTACTACGCCGGATCTGGCATGCAGCTGCAGTGGCTGGGCACGTTCGGCTCCGGCAACGGCCTCTACTACTCCGGCGCCTCACACGCGGCCGAGCTGAAGTCGCTCGTCGATGAGGCGACCCGCCTCGCCGTGCCGCGCGCCGGCGGCATCTCCTGGGAGTACTTCTTCCCCTTCGGCGGCGGTTCGCCCCCGTGGGTCAGCGGCATGGCCGAGGCCACCGGCATTCAGGTCTTCAGCCGCGCATCGACGAAGTTCGCCGTGGCCGACTACCTCGCCAAGGCCAAGGAGGCGATGCCGATTCTCGAAACGCCGCCGCCCACTGGCGTGCAGGTCGTCGAGTCGACGGGCACGCACTTCCTCATCTACTCGTACGCGCCGGGCCAGAAGGTCCTCAACGCGATGAACCAGACGGTCAACGGCCTCTACGCCTATGTGCTCGCGGCCCCCGACGACGTCGACGCGCGCCTGCTCCTGCTGAGCGGCCTGCAGTGGCTCGACGCGAACGTGAAGCGCTACGACACCGGCAAGTGGACGCTCTACCAGCTCGGCGGCCCACAAGCCAACGTCCATTACCACACGGTTGCCAAAGACTTCTTGAAGACGCTCTGCGCGCTCCTCAAGACCGACGCGAACACGCCCGGCGGCGGTCCGAGCGGCGCGTTCCCGTCGACGCGGATCTGCGCCGCGGCCGAGACCTGGTCGAAGTACCTCGACAAGAAGTAGGCGCCGTGCGGGTCGACGGCTAAGCGGCGGCGACCGGCTCGGGTTCGGCGTCTGCCTCGGCGCGGCTCCCCGCGACCGGCCGGTCCGGCAGCCCGCGGGCAAAGAACATCGCCAGCAGCGATGCGAGCGCCAGCACCGAGAGGCCCGACTTCAGCCCCGTGAGGCGCGCGTCGGCATTGGCCTGGATCGCGGCCTCGGCCGCCGGGGTCGAGGCGCCGAGCGCTTCGAGCTTGGCCTGCAGCTCCTTGTCGGAGATGAACGGCACGCCCGAGGCCAGCTCGACGGTGGCCTTCTGCTTGGCCTGCTCGGGAATATCGGGGCTGGCTTGCACGTTGGTGATGAACGCCGCCGTGAGACTCGCGATCAGGAGCGACCCGACCAGCGCGGTCCCGATCGACGCCCCCACGTTGGTGACCGTGTTCTGCAGGCCGCCGACTTCGCCGCTCTGCTCGTCGGGAACGGAACCAAGCGTGACGGCACCCAGCTGCGACGCCAGTGCGCCGACGCCGAAGCCGGCCAGCAGCAACGGCACGGTGACGATCTCCGCGCCGGCATCGGGCTCGATCGCGCCCATCAAGATCAAGATCCCGGCGGCCATCGCCCCGAGGCCGAGCCGGACGACCTTGCGCGGAGACGCGTCTGGGAAGAGCTTGGGGATGCCGATCGCGGCCGCGAAGAGCGTGATCGACAGCGGCATGATCCGCACGCCCGTCTCCATCGCGGTGAGGCCGAGCGCGACCGACAGGTACAGCGGCAGCAGGAAGAACAGGCCCATCTGGATCAGGAACTGGAAGAAGAAGCCCGTGAGGCCGGCGCGCAGCTGCGGGCTCTGCAGGACGCGAATGTCGACGAGCGGCTCGCCGTCCTTGGCGATCACGTGGTCTTCCCACTGCAGGAACAGCCAGAGGGCGAAGAGACCGAGGCTCAGCAGCCACGGCACCGGCGAGAGCCCGAGCCAGTCCGGCGCCTCGGCCTTGGGCACGACCCAGCCCCACTCGCCCGAGCGCAGGATGCCGAAGACGAACGCGCCGAGGCCGATCGCCGAGAGCACGCCACCGAGGTAGTCGATGCGGGCGCCGTGCTTGGCCTTGGCGTCGGCGACCTTGCGGCCGAGCACGAGGATCAGGACGACGAGCACGACCTCGCCGGCAAACACCAGCCGCCACGACGCGTAGGTCGTCGCCCCC
>JAEZDB010000389.1 GCA_023429855.1 Actinomycetes bacterium | reverse complement strand
AATAAGACACAGAGCGCGCGGTGCGAGGCGCGTCGACCGCGCGACTCGAGGCGAGCGGCGGACGACGCGTCACCCGTGGTTCCCCGGCGGGCTCGCGGAGGCGGTTGGCCGCGCGCGGCGCCACCGGCGGCGCGAAGCCCGTCGCGATCGTCGTGATCCACACCTCGTCGCCAAGGGCAGGATCGATGCTGGCACCGAAGATGATGTTGGCGTCGGGGTGCACGGCCTCGCCGATCACCTGCGCCGCCTCGTTGATCTCCCACAGCGTGAGGGCGTCGCCGCCGACGATCGAGAGCAGGACTTTGCGGGCGCCGTCGATCTCGGTCTCGAGCAACGGCGAGGACACGGCCTTCTCGGCAGCCATCGCCGCAGCGTTCTCGCCGGTACCCACGCCGATGCCGAGCAGGGCGTTGCCCGCGTCGGTCATGATCGTGCGCACGTCGGCGAAGTCGAGGTTGATCAGGCCAGTCTTCGTGATGAGGTCCGAGACGCCCTGAACGCCCTGGCGCAGGACGTCGTCGGCGACGCGGAAGGCATCGACCATCGACGTCTGGCGGTCGAGGATCTCCAGCAGGCGGTTGTTCGGGACGACGATGAGCGTGTCGACCTCGTCGACCAGCGTGTCGATCCCGCGCGAGGCGGCCTGCGAGCGCTTCATGCCTTCGAAGGCGAACGGACGGGTCACGATCGCGACCGTCAGCGCACCGAGTTCCCGGGCGACGCGTGCCACGACCGGCGCAGCGCCCGTACCCGTGCCGCCACCCTCGCCGACGGCGATGAAGATCATGTCTGCGCCACGCAGCTCGTCCTTGAGGACCTCGTAGCTCTCAAGCGCGGCCGCACGGCCGGTGTCAGGTTCAGCGCCGGCACCCAGACCGCGGGTCAGCACCTCGCCGATCGGAATGGTCACGTCGGCCGACGACGTCTGCAGCGACTGCAGGTCGGTGTTGACGGCGATGAACTCCATGCCCGAGACGCCGGCATCGACCATGCGGTTGACGGCGTTCACGCCGCCCCCGCCCACACCGACGACCTTGATCAGGGGCTGACCAGCAAGACCCCGCGGGGCGGACTGGTTGAAGACTCGATCGTTGATGGCGGCACGCACCTCAGGTCGGCGTTGGCTGGTGAAACCGGGGCGCTCGTCGCGCGCGACCGGCGTGGGCTGGGGAGCGGCGTGCTCCGGCTGCTTGTGCATATCGGGGGCGGGCGCGCGTTCGGGCGCCCGGGCGGGGCCGGGAGTCGGCGCGTTGCCGGGCGGCGTGGGCTCGTCGTCGGTGGTCCGGCGGAAGAGCTCGGCAAGCGGGCCTTCGTGCATGCTCGCGCGAGCGGAGCGCGCCGCGCGGTCCTGGGGATCCTGGTCAGCGGCCATGGAGCACCTCCTGGGCGAGGGCGCGGTAGGACTTGGCCGCCTTGCCCGTGGGGTCGTACTTGAGCACCGACATGCCACGGACGGGCGCCTCGGCGAAACGGACGGTCTTCTTGATGCGCGCCGCAAAGACCTGAGTGCCGAAGTGCTCTTCGAGCAGCTCCAGCGCCTCCTTGGCGTGCAGGGTGCGGGTGTCGACGAGGGTCGGCAGAATGCCTTCGATCTCGAGGACCGGGTTGAGGTCCTCCTTGATCATGCGCACCGTGGCCTGCAGCTGGGCGAGGCCGCGCATCGACAGGTACTCGCACTGCACCGGCACGATCACCTTGTGCGACGCGGTGAGCGCGTTGATCGTGAGCAGCCCGAGGCTGGGCGGCGTGTCGATGCAGATGAAGTCGTAGTCGCCGACGACCGGTTTGAGCGCCTTGGCGAGCTTGCGCTCGCGGCCGATCTGCGACGACATCGCGATCTCGGCGCCAGCCAGGTCGATCGATCCGACGGCGACGTCGATCTCGCGACGCTGGATGACCTCGCTGATCGGCAGGTCGTTGACCAGCACGTCGAAGATCGACTCGCGCAGGTTCTCCGGATCGATGCCCTGACTCATCGTCAGGTTGCCCTGCGGATCCATGTCGACGCAGAGCACGCGGTGACCGGATTCGGCGAGGGCGCAGGCCAGGTTGAGCGCGGTCGTCGTCTTGGCGACGCCGCCCTTCTGATTGGCGAAGGTGATGATCTTGGCGGAGGTTTGCACGGAGTCCTGGGGTCGGTCGGGGACGCGACTTGCGGGTGGCGGCGCGCAGGTTTCCTTGCGCGCATGGGCCCTTTTCGTCGCGCGAGTAGCAATCCCTCCCACGACGGTGCCAGGGCGCGTGAGAAGTCTCAACGTCGACTTGACCGTTCAGGTTGACCTTGCCGCTTGCGGCGGCCGTATGCTCGGCGTGATGAAGCTGCGCGACGGCGAGGCCCTGCCCGCCACCCCCCTCGTGATCGCGTGCGGCAAAGGCGGCGTCGGGCGCAGCTCGGCCGCCATGGCCCTCGCCCACGCGTATGCGGCCCGCGGCGAGCGGGTTGCCCTCGTACACCCCGCCGACGCCCCGCCCGTGCACCCGCTGCAGGGCCTCGCCACGCCCGACGTGATCGCCCTCGACGGCACGAAGGCGCTTCACACCTACTTGGACGCGCAACTGCCAGGTCCCCTGGCCAGCGCGCTCCGCGCCAGCCGCGTCTTCGGGCTGATCACGGCAGCGACGCCTGGACTATCGGAGCTCCTCACGATCGGCGAGCTGCAGCGGCTGCTCGAGGCCGACTACGAGCGCGTCGTCTTCGACGCCCCCGCCACCGGGCACCTGCTGGCGATGTTCGACGCCCCAGGCCGCTTTGAGCGCGCCGCCGCCGTCGGCCCGATCGCCGCCCGCGCCCGGAACCTCGGGGATTGGATCGCCGACCCGGCACACGTCGCTTGCGTGGCCGTCACCACCGGCGACGGCCTCGCCGTCTCGGAGCTCGTCGACCTGGCTGCGGCGCTGCGCGAACGGACGGGCCACGAGCCGGCGCTCGTGATTGCCAACCGTCTAGCGCCGGCGAGCCCGCCAGCGGCGGAGCTCGAGGGTTTGCCAGCGGTCGCCGCCGACGCAGGCGTCGCTGCCGCAGCCGACCTCGTCCTCGCCCTGGCAGCCCGCGGCCGCAGCGAGCGCGCGCAGCTCGGGCGCATCACGAAGGCCACGGGCCACCAGCCGCTTCGCGTGGTCGAGGAGCCAGGCGACGCCGTCGCCGCGATCACCACCGCGCTCGCGGGGAGCCTCTCGTGAGCCCCTCGACCCCGCAGCCGCTGCTCGACGAGCTTGCGTCCGCGCACCTGATCGTCGTCGGCGGCGCTGGCGGCGTGGGCAAGACCACCGTGTCGGCGGCGCTCGGGCTCGCGCTCGCGCGGTCGGGCCGCCGCGTGTTGGTCCTTACCGTCGACCCAGCCCGACGCCTCGCCGAAGCGCTCGGCCACGACCTCGGCCCCGACCCGGTCACCGTCCACCTGCCCGGCGAGCCGGCGATGGACGCCGCGATGCTCGACCCGTCGGCGAGCTTCAGCCGCGTCGTCGCCGCGCTCGAAGTCTCCCAGCGCGACCGCGAGCGCCTGCTTGCAAGCCGGATCACGCGCGAGCTGACCGGCGGCGACGCGGGGATGCAGGAGCTGATGGCGATCGTGGAACTCGAACGCTTCAGCTCAGGCGACCAGTACGACGTCATCGTCCTCGATACGCCGCCTGCGATGCATGCGCTTGAGCTGCTCGACGGCCCCGAACGCATCGTCGGGCTGCTGTCGGGCCGGACCGTTCGCACCGTCGGCCGGGCCAGCGCCGTTGCTGGCCGCCTTGGGCGGCTCCCGGGCCCCGGTCGCGCGCTCGGCAAGCTGTGGGGGGCGGAGCTGCTGACCGAGATCGCGACGTTCCTCGATGCGGCGGCGCCCTTCGGCAGGGCGCTGCGCAAACACCTCGATCACGCCGAGGCGCTGCTGCGCGGCGACCGCTCGGCGTTCACCCTGGTGTGCGCGCCGGCCGACGAGCCGCTCTACGCGGCGCGGCTCCTCGCGGGCGAGCTGCGCAGCCGCGGCTACCCGGTCGCCGGCACGATCGTGAACCGGCGCCGCAGCTCGCTGCGCACCGACATCGACGACGCGGTCCTCGAGGATGCCGAGGAGGCCTTCGCTGGGGCAGGCCTGGAGCGCTCCGCTGAGCTCGCCCGGTACGCGCGCTCGATGCTCGACCACGAGCAGGAGCTCCTCGACGCTGCGGCGCTTCCGAGTCCGCAGATCGCGTTGCCGGAGCGCGCGGCCAACGAGTCGCCGGCCGAGGTGCTGACCGGTCTGGCCGACTGGCTGGGCGGCGACGCTGCGACGGCGTGACGTCGCAAAGTCAGAGCGCCTAGCGGCGGCCGCGCAGCTGACGCTTGGAGCCGCGCCGGGCGCGCCGCAGGTTCGCCATCGGGTCGGCCGCGGGGGCCGGGCCCTCCGTGAGCGAGCGGATGAACGCCTCTTCGAAGCTTTCGCCGGTCTCGGTGACCGAGCGCGGGTCCGGGTGGTGCGCCACCTGCGAAGCCGGCTCCGCAATGCGGGCGACCGCCGGTGCTCCAGATCGGATGTCGGCCTCGAGCTGCTCGAGGGCCGGAAGCAGCGGTTGCGCCGCGGACTCGGGCTCGGGCGCCGTCTGCACGACGGTCATCGACGGCGTCATCGTGGCGAGCGCCCCAGCGCCGCGGTAGTGCGCGCTGGGCTCCGGCGGAACCACGGGCCGAGGAGCAGGAGCCGCGGGGGCCGGCTCGTAGACCGGCGCTGCCTGGGTTGGCTGGGCGGCGGGCGCGGAGGCCGGTGGAGCCAATGGCGCCGCGGAAGCCTGGGAGACGGCAGGAGCCGACGGTGGCGTCGGCAGCGCCGGAACGACGTCGGCGGCGACCGGCACCTCGATGACGACCGGCGACTGATCGCGCGTGTCGTGGACGACAACTTCGGCTTCGCGCCCCGACAGCTCGTAGCCGCTCAGATCCAGTGCTGCGTCGGCCTCGGCTTCAAACGCGAGCGCAGCAAGATCGTCGCTGCCAGCCGCTTCGTGCGCGAGGTGCTGCTCGGCGAGCTCCACAAGATCGAGCGGCAGGTGGCCGCAGGCGATGTCGCGCAGGAGCGCACGCAGGTGGCCGCGCAGCTCGAGCGCCAGCGCGCGCGTGCGACTCGGATCAACGGTCCGCCCCTGCATCAGCGCGATCTCGAGCGCCTCGGCGATCTGCACGCGGTCGCGCATGCCGTCCCAGTCGCCGGGGGCCGCGCAGAGCGCCGCGAGACGATCGGCGAGGGCACCGGAACCGACGTGGTCGGCTTCCAGCAGGCCGCGCAGGCCGAGCAGGACGTCGGTCAGCGCCTCGCCGTGATCGGCGCGCTCGCACGCCAGCTCGAAGCGGCGCAGCGCCCACGCGGCAGAGCCCGAGTGGATCGTGCGCTGCGCCATCAGCGCGCAGAAGCCGCGGATCGCGTCGGCGTGGTCCTCGGCGATCTGCAGCGTGCCGGTGGCGCGTGCACAGGTGCCGACAAAGGGATGGCTGGCCCAACCGTCGCCGCGCATCCGAGACCACGCGACCGGCGCGAGCGCAGGCGCGGCGTGGTCGTAGAGCCGTAGGGCAGTGAGGAGCGCGCGGAGCCGCGGGCGCGCCTGCGCCAGCGCCGCCGCACGCGCAGGGTCTTCAAGCGACGAGACCACGACGACGGTGCCGGGGCGCGAGCGGACGGGCGAGCGCGCGTCACGCGGGAGGTCTTCGATGGTGTCGTCGCGCACGATGACGAGGCCGTCTTCGATCTCCAGGCGCTCGGCCTCAAGGCGGACGCCCAGCAGCGGCACCACGACCGTGCCCTGGATCCGGCCGGCGAGCAGGCAGCGCGCGAGGCCGTCGGCTGCGTCAGCGGCGCGCGACGGCGTGTGGATGAAGTCGCCGCTGTCGGCGTGCATCGTCGCGAGCATCACGCGTAGCGCCAGATCGGCCCGCTCGCGGGGGTCGATCGGCACGTGGCGTTCGCCGTGGGTCAGCAGGTAGTCGCCGAGGCCGTCGAAGCCGGCGAGCACGTTGACGGCGGTCGACCACTGCGTGAGCGCGTGCAGCGACGCGACGTGCTCCTCGACGAAGTCCCGGGTGCGCGGGCGATAGGAGAAGAGCGGGGCGCCGCCGCCCGAAGCGGGGACCTCGACGAGGTCGAACGGCACCGGCGCGCCTTCGGCGGCGCGTTTGGCGAGCTGCTTCGATCCGGCAGCGGCGATCGCGTCGACTACCGCGTGGAGGTGTCCCTCAGGCATGTCGGCGCTTTTCGCCACGACTGAACTATTCCCTGCGCGGCGGCGGAAGCGTGAGCGGGCTCACCTGAGCGGTGGCCTTCACCCCGCTATTTGGGTTCTTTGCCTACGGAGGCTGCAAGTTGAGGCGGTACGGCGCTGTAGGAACGCAAGGGGACATCGTCAACCGGACGGTACGGTTGCCCGTCCTCCCCATCCTTGGCGAGACACTTCGTAGGGCGTTGGCCGGAGTCGCGCGCAGCGATGATCGGGCGTATATCAATGGCCCGCACGAGCACGGCAGGCCTGTCGGCGCCATGTATGGCTGCCGCCGTCGCCATCGCGCTGCTCGTGGGGCGACCGATGCGAGTCCCCGGTAGTTGGCCGGCGTTGACGCAGACGCTGAGGCAGTAGAGATCGCGAGTCGTGGCGTCCTGAATGGCGTCGAAGTACCTCCAGTCTTTGTTAAAGGAGGAAACCGTTACGACGTCCGCCGAAGCTCGGAGGCTGTCGCGCGTCGAGATGTCCGCGAACTCGAAGCAGATCAGCGAGCCGACATTCAATCCACGCCACGAGTACACGGAGATCTTCGCGTCGCCGGGCGCAGGCACCACAGAAGGTTCGGCTTCAGATAGCGCCTGAATTTCCTCCGGACTCAAAAAGGTCTTGATTCGAGGAGGCGGTACTAGACACTCGCTCCGCGAGTCGATGATGAGCGGAATGCCTGTCCAGACCCTGTTGAAGTACACGCCGCCTCGGATGTCGGGCGTCTGCCCCGCAACGGTGTACATCTGGCGAGAGGCTGCCTTCCGCATCACCCAAGGAAGGAGCTCCGGCCGAAGCGACCATTCCGGCATAACGAGCAGATGGGCTTTGTCGTCGACCGCCTTGTAGATCACAGCCGTTGCGGCTCGTCGCGAGGCCTCGGCCAGCTGAGCGCGCTCGGCGCCATCGTCGCCGAGCGCTGCAGTGAGAAGCTGGCTAGAGATTTGAACGCTCGGGATAGCGATTCGGAGGACCCGCTCTGCCTTGGGGTCAGGACGTGCGGCGCCGTTCCGTACCGAAAGAGAAGCCCGCACCTCGGTTTCGAGGCGATTGAGGTACTCAGAGTCGCGCAGGGGATTCGCATTCAGCAGCTCAAAGACCGCAGCCACCCATTTGCCATCGAGGCCCTGCGGCGACGGCACGGCGTAGCTGTGCACGGCGAGGCAAGCCTCGTGGAGCCGCACGGGGCGCGCGGCTAGCTTGAGCTGACGCTTCATCTGAGTAGGTAGCGCCGTTCGATGGCGACGGGCTGCCCAGGCTATGAAGGTCTCGAAGGTTTCAGGCCCAATCAGGCGGCCCTGGTACTGGGTGAACTCCGAGAGCGGCACCGCAACAAATGCCGGATTGACGGCCGACTGCTTCCTCAAACGATCAGCCAAGCGTTGAGTCCGGAGTCGGAAACTGAGATCGACGCCGGATGGCGTTTCAGCCGCTCCCCAAGCCGTCCTCTCCACGTCCCCGCAGCCCGCTGCCAAAGCCTGCGCTATCGCTAGTTCCCAGGCCGCTTC
The DNA here is from genome assembly GCA_023429855.1 of Actinomycetes bacterium. Lineage (GTDB taxonomy): Bacteria > Actinomycetota > Thermoleophilia > Solirubrobacterales > Solirubrobacteraceae > JAGIBJ01. The sequence continues at coordinate 4,858 of JAEZDB010000389.1, read as the reverse complement.
GAGCCCGGTCGTGAGAGCCCGCCCGCCGTCACGAGACAGCCACGCGGGTACTTTGAGGTCGGACGTAACCCCTTTGAACTGCTCGAAGAGCAGTTCAAGTCCTGCGTTGCCCGAAGCAAGAATGGCGATCAACGCCAATTGTGGCCAGCTTTCCCGAAGGTCGAGAAAGTCTGCTGCGTCGATCGTGCCCAGGAACCCAGCGAGCCTGCCCGCCAGTTCGCTCGGGTCGGCTCCAACGCGGGCGTCGGCCAGCATTTTAGTGAGGTCACGCTGCAGCGCGAGGGGCGCGCCCCGTGGTTTTCGTGCGCCTCGGAGGACTGGGTGCAGCCGCCGTCCCGTACCCAGACCGCCGGTAGGCGAGTTCGGGTCGAACGGTCCCGCTGGAGGCAATGGTTCCGATTCCGAGTCGCCTCCGTCCTCGAGTCGCGGACGAAGGCGTGACACTTCCGTCTTCTCAGCACGGAGAACGAAGGCGCCAAGAGCAGCCGTGCGCCGCCGGACTTGGAGCGCCTCCGCATCATCGACCACGCCCAACCGCGCTAGGTAGTCGGCCGTCGACTCGCCATAACGCGGGTGGACCGTGGCAACCGCCACCATGTCGTCTGCATAAGCCGCGATTCCAGCGATTTGGGTTCGATCGATGAGATCTCTCGCGACGAGCCCCACAATCGCGTTCGCAAGAACGCGGGACGACGGCGGCCCGACCGGCAGAGGTACCGCGTCCGTGGGCACGTCAGGCCGTGGGCGCAGCGTCCGCACGCGCTCCGCGTACGCGGCATGCAAGAGATCGAGAAGCTCGGTAAGCGTCGTCTCCAAACGAGTGACTTGAAGACCGACCTCCGCCCTCCTCCGGAGCGCAGCGAGGATCTCGGTCGGCGACGCGCGGACTGAGTAGTAGAAGTCCTTCAGATCAAAGCGACAGACGGACACGGGTTCGTCGCCGACCCCTGGGGAGAACTGCTCGGGGCGGCGTTTCCAGCGCCGGTAGCCAACGCGATGGTGTTCGAGCACTTCGCCGCTAGCCCACGGGTCAGCGCGGTACTCAGGCGAAAGCCGCTGACCGTCCAAGAAGACAGGCTCGCTCCCCAAATCAATCGCGTCCCCGACGAGGTCGAAGCGAGCAGGAAACAAAGATTCGGCGCTCCGCCCGACCGTCGAGCACCAAAGGTGAGACACCAGCCACCAAAAGTGCGGCGCTCGAAGCAACGCGTGGACGCTTTCGACCCCGACGGCCCCGGTGCCGTCGGCCGCCCCCAACGAGACGTCGCGCGACATGAGCGACGCACGAATGCTTTTGACCAGGCGCAAACCGTTGGGGCTCGATCGCCAGTCAGCTACGGACACCGTCCCGGTAAGCAGAGCTGTCAGGTCTTGTCGGTCTTGCGCACTCAGGGGTGTGAGCGCGCCTAGCGCAACGAACGGGTTATCCACCACGCGGAAGGCGTAACGCCGAGCATGATTCGTGGCGAGATCAATGAGATTTTCGACGTCAGGCTCGAGCACTACACCAAGTACCGAAGGAGGAGTAGAAGCGACCTTTCTGGCACGTCCGCACCTTACGACAGGCGGACGGCTTTGCCCGAGACGCTCGTACAATCTCGGCATGCCTCAGCCCGCCGGCTACTCCGGAACACCGCTTGCCAAGAAGCTCGGCGTCAAGCCCGGCGCCGTGGTCTTGGCCGTCGACCCGCCAGACGAGGTCGGCGAGCTGCTGGCTCCGCTTCCGGAGGGCGCGACCCTGGCGACCGCGGTCGATGAGGGCCAAGCGACGCTGGCCGGCGGCGACCCCGTGCTCGTGTTCGGGACCGAGGCCGCGGTCCTGGCGGCACGGCTCACGGCGTTGCGCGACGCGCTGCACCCCGATCGCGCCGCGTGGATCTGCTGGCCGAAGAAGGCCTCAAAGGTCCCGACCGACATCACCGAGGACGTGATCCGCGAACTCGCGCTGCCGCTCGGCCTCGTCGACGTGAAAGTCTGCGCCGTCGACGCGACCTGGTCGGGGCTGCGCCTGGTGATCCGAAAAGAGCTGCGTTAGCCGAGCAGGTGCCCGCAGGCCGCGGGCCTCGCCCCGAGCGCCTCGGCGACGGCTTCGCCGTTGAGGTGCGCTGCGGCGGCCAGCGTCGGCTCGGCCTCCGCGTGCGCGTCATCGGCCGCGTGCGCGTCGTGCTCCTCCGCCGACTCGCCCTGATGGGAATCGCCCTCATAGTCGTGCGTTGCGCCGGGCAACGCGTCGGCCCAGAGCGGCTCGCCGAGCACTGCGCCACCGCGCTGCGCCACCGTCTTGGCAAGCTCGCTCCCGTGCGGCGCGATCGGGAAGACCGCTTTCACGCCGCGCGTCTTCATCGTCTCGACGAGGTCGACGACGCGCTGCGCCGACGGCGCCGCTTCGGGGTCGGCGCCCGGCGAGATCGTGCCGGCCACGGTGAGCCCGTAGCGCGACGCGTAGGCGCCCGCGGCGTCATGGTCGGTAACGATGACCCGGTCGGCTGCGGGGATCGTCGCGAGGCAGCGCTTCGTCTCAGCATCGACCTCCCGAAGCTCCGCCACCACGCCACGCAGGGCCTCAGCGCGAGCAGCCTTGCCGCCCGGGTCGAGCGCATCGAGCTCACGAGCCACCGTCGTCGCCGCTGCTTCGGCAAGCGACGGGTCCATCCACCAATGGCGCTCGTCGCCGGCGAGCCCCTCAGACACGTCGACCTGCGTCGCATCCACCCGATCCAGGGCTTCCTGTGCCCAGGCGTCGTTGCCGCGCCCCGGGCGCAGGATCAGCTGCGCGTCTTGCAGGGCGCGGACCTGGCTCGGCCGCAGCTCCAGCTCGTGCACGTCGGCGGTGGCGGCGACCACGGCGGCAACGTTCACACCCGGGCCAGCCAGCTCGCGCACCAGGCCGTCGATCTGGGGCGCGGTCGCGGCAACGACCGGCTTTCCGGCGTCGGCCTCGTTCGACGACCCACAGCCGCTCAGCGCTGCGGCTGCAGCAGCGACGACAACGAAGAGCGCCGCAGGGCGAGGGCGAAGAGCATGAATCACGACCCGCACTATACGCGAATCATTCTCATTTGCGTTGCGTAGTCCGCTCAGGACTTGGGAGCGGCCGCGTGCAGCACGACGTCGTGCCCGACCAGCTCCACTCCGAGGCGCTCCGCCAGCGCATGGATCGCAGCCTCGAGTTCGTCGTCGTGGAACGGCTCGATCGCGCCGCTCTCGTAGAGCACGTGGTGGTGGTGCTCACCACCGGGGAGGGCGCGCTCGTAGCGCGCCGTGCCGTCGCCGGCGTCGAGCCGGTGCACGAGGTGCAGCGCGCGGAGGGTGTCGAGCGTGCGGTACACGGTCGCGAGGTTGGCGCCGCGCGCGTCCTGCCCACGCAGTCGGTCGACGATGTCTTGGGCGGCAAGGACGCAGCCCTCGTCGGCCAACACGCCGATCACCGCGGCCCGGCCGCCGCCGGTACGCAGACCCGCCTCGCGCAACACCGCGTCGGCGTGCGCGCTCCAGCGCTGCCCTGCACCTTCGTCGCCTCCGTGGTGATGCGCGTGAGCCGTGCTGCCGCTCACGCGGCCGCCTGCACCGGCTTCGCGCACTGCCACTCTTCGCCGAAGCTGCGCATCGCCGCGATGATCGGGAGCAGGGCCTGCCCCATCGCCGTGAGCTCGTAGGGCGAGCTGGTCCCACGCGCCGACGTGTGCTCGCGCTGCACGATGCCCGCCACCTCGAGGCTCCGCAGACGCGCGCTGAGCGTGCGAGGCGAGATGCCCGGGATCGCGCGCTCGAGATCGCAGAAGCCTTGTGCGCCGCTCTCAAGCTGCTGGAGCAACTGCGGCGTCCACTTGGTGGCGATCACCTCAGCGGTCCGCGCGACATGCTCGAGTTCGTCCACGACCTTCATGGTACCGCGGTGCGGGGCGCGCGCCCAGGTGTGCGTGGCGGCGAGGCCGACGCGTCCTGGGCGCGGCGCGAGCGCTAGCCGCTGACCTGCAGCGGGCGCTCCTCCGAGGGCTGCACGATGACCCAGCCGGTGCCGGAGAAGGCGAGCTGGAACGATTCCCCCGAAGAGCGGCCCGTCATCGACTTGAACGCCTTGATGTCGGTCTTGAGCGCGGTCGTAACGCCACCCGACCACGCGACGGCGGCCTGCGCGTCGGCGAACGTCGGCGCCGAGGCCACGTCGAGCAGCACGGGCTCCCCGTCGGTGAGCAGCGCGATGTAGCCGGTCCCGCGAATCGTCGTGTTGAACAGGCCACCGGCCATCATCCCGGCTGCCCCGCCCTTGACCCGTTCAACGTCCCATGTGAGGTCGGCGTCGAGCGCCAGCAGCGCGCGGCCGTTCACGGTGACCTGCTCGTTCTCGAGGTAGAGCAGGTGCACATGCTTGGCAGCGTCGGCCAGGAACACCTCGCCGGTGCCGGTGATGCTCATGAGCGACTGGCCCTCGCCCGTCATCGCCTTCTTGAGGAACTTGCCGACCCCGCCGCCGACGTGCTCAAAGGTCACGTCGCCCTGGTAGGCCACCATCGAGCCCGCCTTCGCCTGGATCGAGCCCTGGTCGAGCCTAACCTTCAGCAGCTTGCGGTTCTGGAGCGCAAACGCGTCCGTCGAGGTCGTTTCCTGAAAGGCGCCAAGTTCGGTACGCACGCGAGTCTCCTGCAGACGAGGACGGGGCAACGCGGCCCCGGAGGGACCGCACCGTTGCAAGCCTTCCACACCCAAGGGCGGAGCGGGGCAGTTTCTCTGGCGGCGCGGTGAACGCCGCCGGTCGGCCTAGTGGCCCGGCGGCGGCGCCTGCGAGGGCGCGGCGGCGCCGGGGACCTCGGCGCCGTAGGCCGGCGATGCACCGTAGGCCGCTGGGTCGTGGCCGTAG
>JAEZDB010000366.1 GCA_023429855.1 Actinomycetes bacterium | reverse complement strand
GTCTCGCACCGGGCGGCGCTCGACTACCTCGCGCAGGCTGGCGCCGACGTGCGCGCCGATGCCCGGATCGTCGACGACGGCGACATCCTCACCGCGGGCGGCGTCACGGCCGGCATCGACCTCTCGCTCTACCTGGTCGAGCGGTACATCTGCGCGGAGGCGGCGGCCACCCAGGCGACCCGGATCGAGCACGACCGCCGCGGCGACGTGCTCGTCAAGACGAACTGATCCAGCCGACCCCGGCGCCCAGCCCCTAGGACAGGCCGGGCTCTCCGGCGCCGCCGGGCATCGGCGGGTAGTCGGTCGTCACGTGCTTGGTGGCGCGGCGGTCGTGGCCGCTGCGCCGCTCGAGCTCGCCGGCGCGGCGCTCGATCTGCCGCACGCGCCGTTCCGACACGCCCGGACGGCGGCGCTCAGCCAGCGTGCGGCGCAGCAGGTACGTGTCGAAGATCCAGCCTTTGCGCGCCTTCGCCTCGGCGCGCACGCGGACGATCTCGTCGCGCACTTCCTCAAGCGGGCCCGAGATGAGCAGCTCGTCGGCGGTGCCGAGGTAGGCGCCCCAGTAGATCTCGAGGCCGTGCGGGTCCAGCCGGGCGAAGGTCGTCGCCGGGTCGAGCATCACGACGACGTCGTTGGCGTTGGCCGGGATCCCACCACCGAGCAGGCGCGCGGGCGTGATTTGGACCGAGCCGCCCTGGCGGTTCAGCGGGATGCGGTGGCGAGCCGTGAGCGCGTGGATGCTGCTGACGCCCGGCAGCACCTCGTAGTCGAACTGCGCCTTCCCGCGCTCCTGCACCTCTTGCACGATCGCGAGCGTGCTCTCGTAGAGCGACGGGTCGCCCCAGACGAGGAAGCCGCCCGTCTCGCCGGCGCCGAGGTGCTCGGCGATCGCGGCCTCCCACAGCTCGACGCGCTGCTGCCGCCAGGTCGCGACCGCCTCGTTGTAGTGCGGCGTGTCCTTCCACGGCCGGTCGGGGTCGCGCAGCTCGACGGTGCGGTAGTCGTCGTCGTCGCGGTAGCGGTCGACGACTTCGCGGCGCGCGGCGACCAGCTCGTCCTTCTCCTCCTCCTTCGTGACGATGAAGAGGACGTCGAGCTCGCGGATCGCCAGCGCCGCCTGGTTCGTGACGTAGTCGGGGTCGCCGGCGCCGATGCCGATCAGCAGGACCCTCGCCTGCGCGTCAGTGGTCTGCGGGGCTTCGTCGGCGCTCATCGGCCTCCATCATGACGCGCGCACCGGCCGTCATGCGACGATCGACGGGTGTCGGACGCCCCCACCCAGACCGTCCTGATCCTCGGCGGCACCGGCGAGGCCCGAGCGCTCGCCGAAGGCCTCGACAAACTCGGCGGCGTGCGCGTGCTCTCGTCGCTGGCCGGCCGCGTCGCGCGGCCGCGGCAGCCGATCGGCGAAGTGCGGATCGGCGGCTTCGGCGGCCCGGAGCGGCTCGCCGAGTGGCTCCGCGACGAGCAGGTCGCCTGCGTCGTCGATGCCACCCACCCGTTTGCGCAGCGCATCTCCGCGTCGGCCGCCCAGGCGTCGGCCGCCAGCGGCGTGCCGATGCTCCGCCTGCAGCGGCCCGGCTGGACCGAGCGGCCCGGCGACCGGTGGCACTGGGTCGACTCCCTCGACGAGGCTGCGGCGCTGCTGCCGTCGCTGCGTCCCGCCGCGTCGGCTGGGGACTCAGCCACGCGCGCGCCGGTGCGCGCCTTCCTTACCACGGGCCGCCAGGGCCTCCGCGCCTTCCGCGACATACCGGGCGCTTGGTTCCTCGTGCGCTGCGTCGACCCGCCCGACGAGGCCGACCTGCCGCCGCACCACGAGCTGCTGCTCGACCGCGGGCCTTACACGCTGGCCGGCGAACTCGACCTCATCGACCGCTACCGCATCGACGTGATCGCCACGAAGGACTCCGGCGGCGACCTCACCGTGGCCAAGCTCGACGCCGCCCGCGAGCGCGGGCTGCCGGTCGTCGTCGTGCGGCGCCCGGCGGGACCCGACGTGCCGACGGTCGACGCGGTTGGCGCCGCTGTCGACTGGACGGCCGCTCAGCTCGGCTAAGCGCTCCGGGCCGCGGCGCGTTGACGTCCTAGGCGTCTGGGTAGTCCCGCGAGGTGTAGACGATGGTCGGGCGCCCGTCGCGCTCGATCGTGCGCGTCTGGGTCGAGCCGACGATGAGCAGCGTGCGCATGTCGACGATCGCCGGGTCGAGCGCGCCGAGCGTGGTGACGGTGATCTGCTCGCCCGTCGGGTCGCCGACGGCGCGCGCCACGATCACGACGGTGTCGTCGCCTTTGCCGGCCCGCAGCACCGCGAGGGCCTGGTCGAGCTGCTCGCGGCGCGTCTTCGACGCCGGGTTGTAGAGCGCGACGACGAGGTCGGCCTCGGCGGCGGCGCAAAGCCGCTGCTCGATGATCGACCACGGCTTGCGGATGTCGGACAGCGAGATCAGGGCCAGGTCATGGCCCGCCGGCGCACCGACGCGCGCCGCTGCGGCCTGCACGGCCGAGATACCCGGCAGCACGCGCACGTCGACGTCGCGGAGCGGCCCCTCGGCCGCATCGAGTGCTTCGAGCACGGCGCTCGCCATGGCGAAGATCCCGGGATCACCCGAGGAGACGACGGCCACGCGGGCGCCGCCTGACGCCAGCTGCAGGGCGTGGTTGGCCCGGTCGAGCTCGACGCGGTTGTCGGAGCCGTGGCGCCGCTGGCCGCGGCGGTGCGGCACGCGGGCGAGGTAGGTGTCGTAGCCGATCACGTCCGTCGCGTCGGCGAGCACGGCGTGCGCCTCGGGCGTCAGCGTCTGCGCACCGGCGGGGCCGAGGCCGACCACTGCCACCCAGCCGTCGGGCGCGTCGTCGGCGAGCGGCTCGCCGAGGTCGCCGGCGAGGTTCCCGGCGCCGAGATCGCCGCCGGCGATGCCGAGGTCGCCGAGCAGGCCGCCCTCGGGCAGGCCGGCCTCCTCGCTCGCAGGCTCCGCCGGATCGGGGAGGAGCGGGGTGTCGCAGCCCTGGTCGGTGCCCGGCGCGAGGACGATCGACATGTAGGGCACCTCGGCCGGGTCGACGTCGCGGAACGGCAGGCGGCGCTCGGCGGGCGAGCTGGCCCGCTCGACGTACTGCGCGCGGCCCGCCATGCCTGTGGCTTCGAGCGCAGCTGCGACGCCCGGGAAGGTGCGGCCGAGCTTCATCAGCACGGCGGCGTCGGCGTGCTGCAGGTGTGCTTCGAGCCGGTCCTGAGGCAGCGTGCCGGGGAGCACGACGAGCACGTCGTCGCGCTTGACGAGCGGGAGCCCCGAGGCGGCAGCCGCCGCGCTGAACGCGGTGATCCCGGGGACGACCTCGGTCGGGAAGTCGGGTGCTAGGCGCTCGTGGAGGTACATGTAGGAGCCGTAGAAGAACGGGTCGCCCTCGCAGAGCACGACCACGTCGCGGCCGGCGCGCAGGTGGACGGCCAGCTCGGCGGCCGAGGCGTCGTAGAAGTCGGCGATCGCCCCTTCGTAGCCACCAGCGTGCTCGGTCGCGCCCGTGGTGACCGGGTAGACCATCGGCACCTTGATCTGGTCGTCGCGCAGGAACGGCTCGGCGATCGCGCGCGCCACGCCCTTCGCCTTCGCGTGCCCGGCGACGGGCCACGCGACCACGTCGGCGGTCTCGATCAGGCGGCGCGCCTTGACCGACATCAGGTCCGGATCGCCCGGACCGACGCCGACGCCGTAGAGGCGGCCGGTCACCGTGGTGGACTCGGGGCTGGTCACTCGACCACGCTGGCGAGGGCGTTCACGGCACCGCAGGCGATGGCGCTGCCACCGCGGCGGCCGCGGACGACGAGGTGCGGCGGCGCGAGCGGGTGCTCGAGCAGCGCCTCTTTGCTCTCCATCGCGCCGACGAAGCCGACCGGCACGCCGATCACGGCGGCGGGACGCGGCGCGCCTTCTTCGAGCATCTCGAGGAGGTGGAAGAGCGCCGTGGGGGCGTTGCCGATCACGACGAGCGACCCTTCGAGGCGGTCGCGCCACAGCTCCATCGCGGCCGCGCTGCGCGTGTTGCCGAGCTCAGCCGCGAGGCCCGGAACGCGCGGGTCGGTGAGCGTGCACAGCACGTCGTTGTCGGCCGGCAGGCGCTTGCGCGTGACGCCGGAGGCGACCATGTTCACGTCGCAGAAGATCGGGGCCCCAGCCTGCAGCGCAGCCTCGGCGGCCGGCCCGAAGCCGTCGGACGCCTTGACGTCGCGCACGAGGTCGACCTGCCCGCAGGCGTGGATCATCCGCACGATCGTGCGCTCCAGGACGGGCTCGATCCCGGCCAGGTCGGTTTCGCGGCGGATCGTGGCGAACGACTCGCGGTAGATCGCGGCGCCGTCCTTCTCGTACTGCTGGGTGGTCAACGGTCGGTCTCCTGGGCCTGCCCGACGCGGGCGGCGAAGGCTGGGGGC
>JAEZDB010000458.1 GCA_023429855.1 Actinomycetes bacterium | reverse complement strand
GCCGCGACCCGGGTGGGTCGCGGCCGTCGGCGCGCGTGGGGCGGGGCTATCTCCCGCCCTTCAGATGCGTGAGCTTGGAGCTAGGCGTCGTCGGCGCTGAACGGGGTCAGACCGCCGCCGGCCAAGCCGGGCTTCGTGTTGGGCACGCCCGGCAGCTCGGGAGCCTTCGGCTCCGTCGACTCCGCCTTGCCGGAGGACTCGGGCTCATCGGGGCCGAACACGTCGAGTTCGCTGCGACCGTCGAGCAGAGCGAGGAACTCGTCGCGCTCAAGCGTCTCGCGGCGCATCAGGATGTCGGCGATGCGGTCGAGGTGCTCGCGGTTCTCCTCGAGCGTACGGGTGGCCGTCGTGTGGGCCATCTCGACGATGCGGCGGATCTCGTCGTCGATCTCGCGGGCGATCTCGTCGGAGTAGTCAGCCTGGCTGCCCATGTCGCGGCCGAGGAACGGCTGCGACTGGTCGTGGCCGAATACGCGCGGGCCGAGCTTGTCGCTCATGCCGTAGCGCATGACCATCGCCTTGGCCGTCGCCGTGACCTTCTCGAGGTCGTTCGACGCGCCCGTCGTGATCTCGCCGAAGACCAGCTCCTCAGCGGCACGACCGCCCAGGGTGACGGCCATCTGCTCAGCGAGCTCGGTGCGCGACGTGAGGTGTTTGTCTTCCTCGGGCATCGAGATCATGTAGCCCAGGGCCTGGCCGCGGGAGACGACCGAGATCTTGTGGACCGGGTCGGCGTTCTCGAGGAAGTGGCCGACGAGCGCGTGGCCCATCTCGTGGAACGCGATGACCTTGCGCTCCTGCTCGCCCATGATCTTGGTCTTCTTCTCGGGACCGGCGATCACGCGCATGATTCCCTCTTCGAGTTCTTCCTGGCCGATCTCGCGCTTGCCACCGCGGGCCGCGAGCAGCGCAGCCTCGTTCACGAGGTTCGCGAGGTCGGCACCGGTGAAGCCCGGGGTCTGGCCGGCGAGGGTGGCGAGGTCGATTTCCTTGGCGATCGGCTTGCCGCGCGAGTGGACCTTGAGGATCTTCTCGCGGCCCTTGCGGTCCGGACGGCCGACCATCACCTGGCGGTCGAAGCGGCCCGGACGCAGCAGCGCCGGGTCGAGGATGTCGGGGCGGTTGGTTGCGGCGATGAGGATGATGTTGTCCTTCATCTCGAAGCCGTCCATCTCCACCAGGAGCTGGTTCAGCGTCTGCTCGCGCTCGTCGTGCCCGCCGCCCATGCCGGCGCCACGATGGCGGCCAACGGCGTCGATCTCGTCCATGAAGATGATGCACGGGCTGTTCTGCTTGGCCTGCTCGAACAGGTCGCGCACGCGGCTAGCGCCAACGCCGACGAACATCTCGACGAAGTCCGAACCGGAGATCGAGAAGAACGGCACGCCGGCCTCACCGGCGACCGCGCGAGCCAGCAGCGTCTTGCCAGTGCCAGGAGGACCGAAGAGCAGCACGCCCTTGGGGATCCGGGCGCCGAGCGCCTGGAACTTGCGCGGGTTCTCAAGAAACTCCTTGATCTCGTGCAGCTCCTCGACGGCTTCATCGGCACCGGCCACGTCGCGGAAGGAGATCTTCGGCGAGTCGACCGACATGCGCTTCGCACGGGACTTGCCGAACTGCATGACGCGGCCGCCACCGCCCTGCATCTGGTTCATGATCAGCAGCCAGAAGCCCAGGAACAGGATGATCGGGAGCAGCGTGCCGAGGATCGCGACCCACGGGCTCGTGCGCGTGGGAGACGAGTCGAACCCGCCCTTCTCAAGCTTGTTCGCCGCCTCCGCCTTCTGGAGCATGTCGGTGAGCTCGTCACCGAACGCCGGGGAGAACCCGACTTCGTACTCCTTGGCGTTGGAATCCCGCGGGGTGACCCGGATCGAGTTGTCCTTGTTCTTGACGTCGACCTTCTTGATCTCGTTCGCGTTCAGCTGCGCGATGAAATCGGAGTAGGTGACCTTGTTGGCGGTGTCGTTCGTCGTGCCTAGTCGCGAGACGAAGAGCGCGACGAGGACGACCATGACAAGGGCCAGGATCGGAGTCTTGAGGAAACGCTGCATGTACTACTTTCTCGGCCTGGATGGCCAGAACGCGAGCGTAGCAGCCCAGTTGCGTCTGATTCGGCAGTTCCAGGGCGCCGCTTGGCCAAATGGCCCGAATCGTGTACGGCCCAGAGCCCCGGGCGGTTCAAGCTCACCCTTCGGGGGTGGTGCTCAGGCGTCGTGCGGACCCTCATAGGTCGCCACGAACGGGAGGTTGCGGTAGCGCTCGTCAGCGTCGAGGCCGTAGCCGATCACGAAGCGGTCGGCGATCTCAAAGCCCACGTACTTGAGGTCCAGGTCGACGCGGCGGCGATCCGGCTTCGTGAGCAGCGCGCACACCTCGACGGAGCGCGGCTCGCGGGCCCGCAGCGTGCGCAGCAGGTAGGACAGCGTCAGGCCCGAGTCGACGATGTCTTCGACGACGAGCACGTCGCGCCCCTCGATCGACATGTCGAGGTCCTTCAGGATTCGAACCACGCCGCTCGTCGCGGTGCTCGACCCATACGACGAAACGGCCATGAAGTCGACGACGCAGTGCTGGTCGATATGGCGCATGAGGTCCGCAATGAAGAACACGGCCCCCTTCAGGACGCCGATCAGGACCGGCTCGCGGCCCTCATAGTCCTTGCTGATCTCGGCGCCGAGCTCCCGCACACGCCGTGCCAGCTCGTCGGGCTGCACCAGGACTTCGCCGATCAACGCGTCACGCACGCGGGCCAGTCTACGGCGCGGCGACTGCCGGGGGTCGCCTGGGAGCCGCCGCGCCCGAACCCCCGGAAGCGCACGGCCCGGCAGGACGCTCGGGCGGCCCGAGCGGCGGGCCGGGCTCTGCGTGGGAGGGGTTTCCTGCCGGGCAGTGTCGAATTACGCCCTCTACAGGGCGTAGAACCGAGTCTTGACGCGCCATTTCACACCCCCTAACGGGCGTAAATCGACACTGCTCACCACGTACCCCACCCGCCCGCGGGCAGCTGGCCGCGCGGGATGTTCAACGTGGGGCGGCTGGCCCCGCGGACCGGCGACAGCGCACCAC
>JAEZDB010000239.1 GCA_023429855.1 Actinomycetes bacterium | reverse complement strand
GCGGTGTGTCGCCGCTGCCCGCGGTCGACGTCGACTGCGCCACGACCTCGGCGGCTTGGCTTCGCGGCGCCCACGCGCTGGGTGGCGATGCGCCGTCGGAGCGCTGTATGCGCTTGGGTCGCGCCCGAGCGTTGTTGGGCCTCCGGCGGCGTCTTCTCCTGGCGGGCCTGGGCGCGCTGGTGAGGGGCGGCGTAGGGCGCTGGCGGCGCTTTGGGTGGCGGCTCGGGTTAGGCTCGGGTGATGCGCGTTTGTCGTTCGTCCCTTGCCGCTGGGCTGATGGTCGTGGCGTCGGCCGGATTTGTGGCTGGGTGTGGCGAGTCCGATATCGAGCGGCGGGCCAAAGAGGCCAACGACGCCGTGGATACGACGGCGGCTCAGGCCGAGGCGGCCGCGAAGAAGGTCGCTGAAGACAACGCGAAGCTCGCCAAGGACGACGAAGCCGATCGCAAGGGCACGGCGAAAGACGTCGTCGACGCGCTCAGCGGCAGCGCCGAAGAGGCGCAGCGCATGGCCGACGAGCGCGCGAAGGACGCGCAGAAGGCCGCCAAAGACGCGGCCGACGGCGTCCTCGAAGACGCCCAGAAGGAAGTCGATAAGGCCCGCGATCAGGCGCAGGACGCCCTCGACGACGCGGCCGAAGACCTCCAGGACGCCGTCGGCAACACGCCGTAGCCGGCCACCAGGCCGCGTTCAGCCGACGGCGGTCGGAGGCGCGTATGCGTTCACATCTTTGGCGCGCTCGCGCCAACTTCTTTCGATCGCCGTAAGAAGTACGGCTTACGGTGGAAATTGTGAACGGACGGACTCCAGCCTCACCAGCGCGCGCGTCGATCATCGTTGTCGACGACGAACCGACCATCAGCGAAGTCGTCGCTCGGTACCTCGTGCGCGCCGGCTACGAAGCGCGCGTGGCGAGCGACGGCGCCCGCGGTCTCGCTCTGCACGCCGAACGGCCCGCCGACCTCATCGTCCTCGACGTGATGATGCCCAACGTCAGCGGCGTCGAAGTCCTGCGCCGCCTCAAGCTCGACCCAGGCGAGGCGCCGGCCGTGATCATGCTGACCGCCCGCGGTGAAGAGAGCGACCGGATCGCCGGCCTCGCCCTCGGCGCCGACGACTACGTCGTCAAACCGTTCTCGCCGCGTGAGCTCGTCGCCCGCGTCGACGCCGTGCTGCGCCGCGCGAAGCCGGCCCACGAAGTCGTCGTGGCCGCCGAGCCGATCGAGGCCGGCTCCCTGCGCATCGATCCGGCTGGCCGGCGCGTCACCCGCAACGGCAACCCCGTCCAGCTCACCCAGCGCGAGTTCGACCTCCTCCTGCACCTCGCGTCGAGCCCCGGCACGGTGTTTAGCCGCGACCAGCTGATGACGGCCGTGTGGGGCCACGACTTCTACACCGACACGTCAACGGTCACCGTGCACGTGCGCCGCCTCCGCCAGAAGCTCGAAGCCGACCCCGGCGAGCCCGAGTTCGTGCAGACCGTGTGGGGCGTCGGCTACCGGTTCGACGTGCCGTTGAGCGCCGAGGCGGCAGCATGAACGCCGCCGCCGGCGCTGCGGCCCGCCGCGCCCCGGCTCGTGCACTGGCCGCCAGACCCGTCGAAACCGCGCACGCGGGCGAGCGCCGTTCGCTGCTGCTCTCCGCCGGGATCTTCCTCCTCGGCATCGCCGTGGCGATGGTGCTCGTCTACACGCAGCTCGGCCAGAACTGGACCTACACCTACTGGATCGCGATCTGCGTCGGCCCGGCCTCGCTCATCGCCCTCGCGGTCGCGCACCTCGTCCGCCGTGACCCGACCCGGATGCGGTCGCTCTCTCAGCGGTTCGCGCTCACGACGCTGCTCACGCTCGGCCCGATCGCCTTCGCCGTGTACGCCGCGGTGATGATGATGTTCGTCAACAAGAACCAAGACGCCGTCGTGATCACGGCAGCGCTCGTGATGGCGCTGCTCGTCGGCGCGCGCATCTCCTACGTCCTCTCGTTCGAAGTCCGGCGCAACGTCGACGTGCTTCGCGAAGGCCTCGCGTCGGTCGCAACCGGCAAGCGCGACGTCGTCTTTCCCGTCGACACCCGCGACGAGCTGGGCACACTGGCCGCCCAGGCCCGCGAGACCGTCGCGATGCTCGGCGAAGAAGAGCGCCGCCGCGACGAAGCCGAACGCGTCCGCCGCGAGACGATCGCCTCGATCTCGCACGACCTGCGCACGCCGATCACGTCGCTGCGGCTCCTCGCCGAAGCGATCGAGGACGACCTCGTCGACGAAGCGACCGTCAAGCGGTACGCCGCGTCGATGCGCACCAGCGTCGAAGTGCTCGGCGCGCTGATCGACGACCTCTTTGAGCTCGCCCGCATCGAGGCGGGCGCGCTGACCTGGTCGATGGAGCAGGTCGAGCTGGGGGAGATCGTCGAGGAGGTCATCGGCACCCTCGAGGTCGAAGCGCACCAGCGCGGCATCAAGATCGACGCGTTCACGGGCGAGAAGACCGTGATCGTGGGCGACCAGGCCCGGCTGCGCCGCGTGATGCTCAACCTGCTGCAGAACGCCGTCCGCCACACGCCCGAAGACGGCAGCGTGACCGTCAAGATCGAACGCGCCGGCGAGGGCTACGAGATCGAAGTCGCCGACTCCGGCGAAGGCGTAAACCCCGAAGACCGCGAGCGGATCTTCGAGCCGTTCTACCGCGGCGGCAGCGAAGCCGCCCGCACGCGTCCCGGCACCGGCCTCGGTCTCGCGATCGCTCGCGCGGTTGTCGAAGCCCACGGCGGCCGCATCTGGCTCGAAGACTCCGACAGCGGCAGCCGCTTCCGGTTCAGCCTGGCGCCCGGCGGCGGCGGCGTCGCAGCGGCGTAGCGGCCCCCACCCAAGCGTTGAGCGTTCTTCTTGTGCCCTATAAGGGCAACTAAAGAACGTTCACCTCTTCGTGGCGGGGAGGATCGGTGCGGTGCTCGGTGCGGAAGTGGATGAGCAGCAGCACGCTCGCGAACGCTGCGTAGACGCACCAGACCGAGGTGACCGCCTCGTACCGCACGAGCGCAGCGAGGCTGAGGCCGATCACGTTGGCGACGCCGAAAGCAAACAGGTACTTCCGTGACGAGAGCAGGATCACGCCGCAGGTCGCGAGCACGTAGGACGCCGTGATCCACGGCCCGATGTGGATGTCGGTGTCGTAGACCATCGCGTGGTCGACGGGGTGAGCGCCCACGTCGTGCGTGAGGAGCGACCAGGCGAACCACACGGCGGTGGCCGCGCCCGCGGCGATCGGTCCGAGCATCAGCAGGCGGCGGCGCCGGTCTGGCTCGATCAGCCAGGCGCCGACCGGCACGAGCACGGGCAAGAGCACCTGCGCGATCGCAAGGTAGAGCAGGGTCGCGGCGTGGGCGAGGCTGTCGGAGACCTGGCCTTCGGTGCCGAGCCACACGACCGACTCGATGAGCTGATGGGCGGCGAACACGATCGGCAGCGACGCGAGTGGCCACTCGCGCGGTTCGCGGGCCGCGTGGAGCGTGGCGACGCCGAGTGGCAGCAGCACGGCGCCGGCGACGAGGTCGGCTTCGAACGAGAAACACATGGGGAACGCGCCGCCCTCGAGGGCCGCGCGGCGCGGAGCCTAGCGTCGGCCGGCGAGCAGGTAGGCGATCGGGCCCGCGAAGTTGATGAACGAAGCTCCGCGCCACAGGCGTTTGCTGCCCCGCACCTGGTCCGCGTCACGGTGGCGCAGGTCGAGCAGCACCCACAGCTGGAGCGCGACCTGGAGCACACCGCCGACGGCGACGAGGCGCTGCTGCGTCGGGGTGAGTTCACGAAAGCTGCGTTTGGCCATGGCTGAAGTCAACCAAGCCGTGGTGGCGGCTGCTCGGGAGAACGCCGTCGAGTCTCCGCGGAGTGCTACGCGAATTCGGTGACGCGCGGACGCGACTCGACAATCCGCCGGTTGCGGCGCTGCTGCTCGTCGTCGCGGCGATGCTGGGCCCTCAGGTGGATCAGGATCAGCACGCTGACGAACGCGGAGTAGACGCACCACACCGAGGTCGCCGCCTCGGCCTTGGCGACGATCACGACGCCGATGCCCACGAGGTTGGCGATGCCAAGCGCGCGGAGGTGCTTGCTGCTCGACAGGATCGGTGCCGCGCACGTGGGGAGGAGGTACGCGACGCCGACCGCCCAGCCGAGATCGACGGGCGTCTTGTAGATCATCGTGTGGTTGTCGGGATAGGCATACGCCCCGTAGACGATCAGGATCCGGGTAAACGCGATCGCGATCCCGAGGCCGACGAGCCCGGTGAGCGCCATCCACACGCGACGGCGTCGAACAGGCTCGACGAGCAGCATCGCGACCGGCACGAGCGTCGGCAGGATCACCTGCGCGACGATCAAGAAGGCGTCGATCGAGAACTGCATCACGCCGTCGGAGACGCGCCCCTCGGCCCCCGCCCAAGCCCAGGCCTCCGTGAACTGGTGCGCCGCGAAAATCAGCGGGATGCTGGCGAGCGGCAGCTCTCGTGGCGTCCGCGCCTCGCGGATGGTCAGCACGCCGATCGGCGTGAGGACGGCGGCGGCGGCGAGGTCAGCTTCAAACGAGAAGCACATCGGAATCGAAATTACCCAGGGACCATCCGGGGTGCTAGTTCCCGGGGCCGTTATTGGTCGGACGCTCAGTTACCGCCGACATTCCGATGATCCGTTCAGTGGTGCGACGGCATGTCCCCGATTCCGGTGTCGAAACCGCCGCGTTACCAGCCAGCGGCCGGGCCTGCCGCGCCGATACCATCGCGCGCATGTTCATCTTCAAGGCAGCCGTCGTCGGCGCCGGCACCATGGGCGGCCACATCGCCCAGACCATCGCGGCCGCTGGGATTCCCGTCCTCCTCAAGGACATCAAGCAGGAGTTCATCGACGCTGGCATCACCGCTGCGCGCCAGGCGTCCGAGGCCGGCTTCAAGGGCCAGATCAAGAAGGGCAAGATCACCGAGGAGGAGGCGGCCGCCAAGGTCGAGGAGATCCTCTCGCGCATCACCGGCACGCTCGACTACTCGGGCTTCGGCGACGTCGACTTCGTGATCGAGGCCGTCCCCGAGCGGATGGACATCAAGCAGTCGATCTTCCAGCAGCTCGACGCCGTCACCCCGTCGCACGCGATCCTGGCGACGAACACGTCGGCGCTGTCGGTCACCGAGATCGGCGAGGCCACCACGCGCCCCGACAAGGTCGTCGGCTTCCACTACTTCTACCCGGCGTTCATGATGCCGCTCGTCGAGGTCATCGAGGGCGAGTACACGTCGCCGGAGACGGTCTCCGTCGCCTACGCGTTCGCCCAGCAGACGCGCAAGCAGCCGATCATCTGCGGCGAGTGCCCCGGCTTCGTCGTCAACCGCATCCTGATCGCCGCCGTCGGCGAGATCTGGAAGGCGCAGGAAGAGGGCGGCCTCGACATCCAAAAGGTCGACCAGGGGCTGCAGGAAGCCAATGCGCTGCCGCTCGGGCCGTTCATCCTGCTCAACATGCTCGGCCTCGACACGGCCCTGCATACCGCCCAGCACCTGCACGAGGAGTACGACGGCGGCCTGGTCGACCCGGCCGACGCGTCGTTCTACGTGCACAAGGGCATCACCGAGCTGGTCGCGGCCGGTAAGTCGGGCGTCAAGTCCGGCGAGGGCGTCTACAAGGCCGACGGCTCCAAGAACCTCCCCGGTGAGGTCGAGCCCGACATCGAGGACCTCGTCACCCGCACGCTGCTTACCTCGCTGCGCGAGGCCTGCCAGCTCGTCGAAGAGGGCATCGCCGGCATCCGCGACATCGACTTCGGGATGATGGGCGGCGCCGGGATGGACCCGCGCCGCGGCCTGATGCCGCCGTTCATGAAGGCCGACCAGATCGGCCTCGACGTCGTCCTGCAGCAGTTCGAGGACGCCGCCGAGAAGCACGGCTCGCGCTTCAACCCGCCGGTCCTGCTCCAGCGCCTCGTCGCGCAGGGCCGCCTCGGGACCAAGTCGGGCCAGGGCTTCTACCCGTACCCGAACGCCGACGCTGAGCAGCCGGCTGAGCTCGTCAAGCTCGAGTCCCGCGAGGGCGGCATCTCGATCGCCTGGCTCGCCAACGGCCTGATGAACTCGCTCTCGCCGGCCGTCATCGGCGACCTGCGCAAGGTCTGGGACGTCGTCGACGGCCGCGGCGACCGCGCGCTGATCGTCGCCTCGAGCAACCCGCTGCTGTTCTGCGCGGGCGCCGACATCAAGGCGTTCACGCAGCTCGACGAGGCGTCGGGCGCTGAACTGATCAACGCCGCGCACGGGCTGTTCCGCGACTTCGAGAAGTCGAGCACCGTCACGATCGCGGCCGTCAACGGTCTCGCGTACGGCGGCGGCTGTGAGCTGGCGATGGCCTGCGACATCCGCCTCGCGGCCCGCGCTGCGGTGTTCGGCCAGCCCGAGATCAAGCTCGGCCTCATCCCCGGCTTCGGTGGCACCCAGCGCCTGCCGCGCCTCGTCGGCGAGGGCCGCGCGCTCGAGCTCAACCTCATCGGCGACCCGCTCCCCGCTGCCCTCGCCGAGGACTACGGCCTCGTCAACCGCGTCGTCGACGACCACGCGCTGCTGGAGACCGCCCTCAACTGGGCGCGCAAGATCGCCACGCAGGCGCCGCTCGCCGCCCAGCAGATCAAGACGGTCTCCAACCAAGGCGACATCGACGCCGGCGTCGCCGCCGAAATCGCCGGCTTCTCGTCGGTCTTCAACAGCGCCGACGCCAAAGAGGGCATCGGCGCTTTCCTCGGCAAGCGCGAAGCCAACTGGCAGGGCAAGTAGCTCTAGCTACGTGACGGTCCGGGCGGGGGTAGGCCCCGTCCG
>JAEZDB010000230.1 GCA_023429855.1 Actinomycetes bacterium | reverse complement strand
GGCCTTGCGCTGCCGACGGCGCCCGACGAAGAAGAGGACGCCGAGCGCGATGAAGATCAGCAGGAACGCGTAGAAGATCCGGATGCCGCCGCTGGCACCGCCGAACGGCAGAGCGATCAGGGAGACGATCCCGAACGACACCGCGAACAACACGGCGATGAACGCGATGACGGCGAGGATGCCGCGCACGCGGGCCCAGATGCCGGCGCTCTTGGGCGGCGCGACGATGCCAGCGACGCGCAGCATGAAGAGCTGGCGGCTACTCGGCGCTTCTTGGCCGAGCCGCTCCATGGCGTCCTTGAGGGCGTCGGGGCGGCGCTCGGCGAGCGCCATCGACGCGTCGGCCATCTTGCGGATCTGCATCCGCTCCTGCGGGCGGGCCGCAGCGATCGCTCGCTGGAAGTGCTCCTTGGCGCGCGGCGCGTCGTAGCGCTGGGCGGCCCGTGCGCCGAGCAGCGCCTGTGCGGCTGCGCGGTGGCGCGTCTCCTTCTCGAGCTCCTCGTCGGACCTGTTCTCGAGGTCCTGCATCGAGCTGATGGAGGACGCCTGTTGCATCCGGACCTGACGCTGCCTCTGGGCCATACCCACCAGCCTAGCTAGCCAAGGGAACCGGAGGACGCCTCGGTCGTCCGTCGGCCAACCGGCACATGACCGCAGGCGACCGCCCAGCCGTTCGATACCCTCGCGCAGTTGTGCTGAACGCTCTCCAGCTGTCTCGTCCCACGCGCCGCCCCGCGGCCTTGCTTGCGCTGCTGCTTTGCAGCCTGTTCGTCGGTGGTCCCGTCGCGGCGCCGGCGATGGCGCAGGGTTCGCTCATCGCGCCCCCGCAGACCAAGGAAGAGGCCGAGAAGGCACGGGAAGCCGCCAACGACGCCGTCGACGACGGCGCCGGCATCAGCGTCGAAGCCGGACTCGCGATCATCGGCCTGCTCCTGCTCAGCGGCGCCGTCGTCTACATGGTTCGCGACTCGCGATCCGAGGTCATCGCCGACGAACGCCGTGCCCCAGGGGTGAGCCGCAGCACCGCGCGCGGCGCCCCGAAGACCATGTTCGAGGGCGAGGCCAAGCCCGGTGGCCAGGTCGGCAAGACCAAGAAGCGGCAGAAGACCAAGCGGCAGAAGCAGGCCCGTCGGGCCAACCGGTCGCGCTAGCTGATCGGCGCAGCGTGGGGGAGCAGGAACTCCCGAACCTGCTGCGCCGCGTACGCCGGGTCCTCGTCTGGCAGGAAGTGGCCGGAGCGATCTTGGACGACGGCCTCGAAGTCGGTGCCCAGACCGCGTGACGCGGCCGCGAACTCGGGCGGGATGTAGGCGTCGTACTTCGACAGCACGAGGCGCACCGGCATGGTGAAGCGCTTGCCCTTCATTCGCTTCATGAGCGCGGCCGCGTCGCCGAGCACGAACGAGCGGTACATCAGCTGCGCCGCCCGCGCTCGCGTCGGGTCGGTGTAGGGCTTGGCGAACGCGAGGGCGTCGGCCTTCGTAAAGGCCTGCGGCTGCTGCACGTCTTGCCGGATCCCGCGCGCGAAGACCTTCGTGTTGCCGAACACGAGCTTCGCCGAGCCCGGGGCGGAGAAGACGAGCTGGTAGTACATCCGGGCCATGCTGCGCAGTGGCACGCCTTTGACCGGGACCGGCGGCGCGATCGAGAGGGCGAGCAACCGGCGCACACGCTGCGGGTGGTCGAGGGCGACGATCTGCGCGAGGAAGCCGCCCCAGTCATGGCCGACGACGGTCACATCGGCGATGCCCATCGCGTCGAGCAGCCCGACGAGGTCCTCGGCCATGGCGGTCTTGGAGTACGCGCCTTTCGTCGTGGGGACGGCGCTCCAGCCCGAACCGCGCAGGTCGGGAATGATCAGGTGCGCTTCGCCGGCGAGTTCCTGGATCACGCCGCGCCACGACCACCAGTGCTGCGGGAAGCCGTGGACGAGCAGCACGGCGGGCAGTGAGCGGTCGCCGGCGCGCGCGACGTGGAACCGACCGGCTGGCAGGTCGTAGAACTCGTGCTCGATCTCGACGCCCGGCACGCTGGGCATCGGGCCGGCACCTGTGGGGTAGTCGACGGGCTCGATCGTGCGCTGCGCGGTCATCGGTTCGGCGTCTCCCAGGAGT
The DNA here is from genome assembly GCA_023429855.1 of Actinomycetes bacterium. Lineage (GTDB taxonomy): Bacteria > Actinomycetota > Thermoleophilia > Solirubrobacterales > Solirubrobacteraceae > JAGIBJ01. The sequence goes on along the minus strand of JAEZDB010000230.1, from coordinate 5,159 downwards.
CGGAGCGCGGGCGGTACGCCAGCGTTCCATGTGGCGAACCTACACCATGACGTCCGTCATAGCCACTGGTGTTGCGCCGGACCGCTCAGCCGAGCGTGCAGTCGCTGCCGCCCGGCGTCGTCTTGCCGGGCTGCCCGACGACGAAGGCAAACGAGCGCCGCAGCAGGCCGGGGAGGCCCTTGACGCGCTCGGCGCTCGACCCGCGGTTGAGCGTGAGGTCGAGCTGGTTGTAGCCGAGCTTGAGCTGGTTCATCTTCGCCGTCGCGGTGAACGGCCAGCGCAGCGTGCTCTTCGTCGGCGAGGCGTTCACCCGCACGCGGACCCACTTCCACCGCTTGGGCGAGAGCATCTTGCCGTTTTTGCGCAGGCCCACGCGGACGGTCACGAGGTCGCCCTTGGCGGGGGTGAGCCGCACGACGAGCACCGGCATGCGTCGAGCGGCGGTGCGGCGCGTATACGCGAGCAGGTCGGCACGACGTTCAAGCTCGTCGGCGCCGAGCGTGTCGAGGTCTTCGCCCTCCGCGATGACACCGTCGGCGCTGGAGCCGATCGACGCCTCCGCCTTCTTGGCGGCCTTGCTCTTCTTTTTCTTCTTCTTGATCTGCTTGGGCTTCGTGATGGCGCGCGCACCGATGTAGGACCGCGTGGGAAATGTCACGACCGTGCAGGCACGCCCGAGCGGACCCGACACCGCCGGCTCGCCGGCCGGCTCGACGGCCTTCGTCCCGGCGTCGCCGACAGGCGGGGGCGTCTGGCCCGGATCCACGAACGGGTCCGGCGGACGGTCGTCGAACGGGGTGGAGCCCCAGGAGAAGCTCTGCACGGTCCGCAGGCCCTGCTGAGGGTTGTCGCCCGTGTAGTGGACGCGGAGGAGGTACGCGTGCTGCTCGCCGACGGCCCAGCGGGTCGGGTCGGCGATGCCGGCGTCGGCGCCGGGGAGCGTGTCGAGCGTGCCGCGGAAGACGGTGCCACCGGCCCCGAGGCCGTAGTCGTCGGCGTCGGCGACGAAGCCGGTGCAGTCGCCGGCCGGTCCGCCGCCTGGCAGCGTCCCGCGGACGAGCTCGAGGTTCAGCCATGGCGACAGGTCGGCTTGGCTGGCGGTGCCGAACAGGGTCACGTCGGCCGGCTGCGGGCCTTCGTTCGTGAGGACCGTGCAGCGCTCGAAGGTCTGCCCGTTGACCAGGCCGGCCTCCTGGAAGAGCGGCGCGGTGGAGGAGATCGTGACGGCTGCTGCGGCCGGGGCGCGTTCGCGTCCCGCGATCTGGTCGGCGGCGAAGGCGGTACCGGCGAGCGCGAAGACCGCGCCGGCACCTGCGATGGCTTTGGCGACGCTCGACCTCATGCCGGACGGCTCCAGATCCGGCGAAGCTGGGAGCCGGCCAGGATCAGCGCGGCGAGCATGACGATCACGGCGACGAGCGGGCCCTTGACCGCGTCGACGACCGCGCCCGCCGCAGGCACGGTGCCACGCACGAGTGCGACCTCGCTGCCGCGCTGCAGCGTCCACTGCTCGCTCGAGGGGTTCGCGTCGCCCTGGGTAGTGACGCGCAGCGCGCCCGCGCCGGCGCCGTCGATGCGCTTGACGCGGTGCACGATCACGGCGCCGCCCGGGCCGCGGACGCCGATCACGTCGTCGACGCGGATCGCGCTGAGCGGCGTCTGCTGGATGACGACAAGGTCGCCCGGCTGGAGCACCGGCGCCATCGACCCGGTCTGCTCGACGCGGATGCGCAGCCCGTTGGCCATGCCCGCCAGCACCGCGACGAGGAGCATTGCGGCGACGAGCAGCAGCACGGTGCTGAGCACCGGTCCGGTGCGCCCGGCGCGCCCCGTAGAGGCGACGATCGGAGTGGGCGCGGGAACCGGGGGCGCACCCGTCTGCGCCGTTGCGCTCACAGGTTGCGCGCCTCGAACGAGAAGTCTTGGGTCGCCGCCAGGCCCTGGGCGGCGTTGTCGTTCTGCACCGTCAACGTGATCTCATAGACCGCGCTGTCGCCGTTGTTCCACGCCGCCACCGGATCGTCGATGCCGCTGGCGTAGGCGCTGGGGAACTGGTCAAGCTGCGTGTCGAAGAAGACGCCTGCGCCGCCGCCTTCATAGTCGGTGGCGTCGGGGGTGAAGCCCGTGCAATCGCTGGGCGAACCCGGGGTCGGCATCGTGCCGCGCCGAATACGCAGGTCGAGGTAGTCCGCAAGGCCGGTCCCGCCGGTATTGCCGAAGAGCTTGATGCTCGACTGCACGCCGCCCGTGCTCGCGTAGTCGACGCGGATGCAGCGGACGAAGCTGTCGCCGGGCGTGAAGCCGTTCACGTTGAAGAGCGCCGTGCCGCTGTCGTTGTCGGTCAGGGCGATCGTGCCGGCGGTGAACGTGTTGCCCTCGTTGCTTGCGACCGAGGTGTAGGCCGAGAACACCGCGGCGCCGACGGTCGCGATCAGCAGACCGACGACCACGACGGTGGCGAGCAGGTTGCGGGCGGTGGGCGTCAGCGTCACGGTCAGAGATGCGGGAAGCGCGCGGGGCACGCTCCTAGGAACTTCACTCGGCGGCCTGCGGCCCCGGTTGAGCCAACAGACCGGTTGCTGGACGCGGGTCGTACAGACGGCCACCCGTCTGCATGCCGCGCCAAGGCGGCAGCGGGAGTGGCGCCGACGCGCCGATCAATCCGTCAGGATGACCTCTGTGGACCGCACCGACCGCCGCCTGATCCTCGCCATTCGCCTGGTTATCCTGCCGGGCTTCATCGCGGCGACGTACCTGAGCTACTCGAAGGTGTTCGACGCGGCGATCGCCTGCGCCGGCGGCTGCGAGATCATCCAGGCCAGCCACTGGTCGGAGGTGTTCGGGATTCCGGTCACCGTGATCGGGATGCTCACGTACATCCTGCTCTTCGGGTCGACCTTCGTGAAGACCGATGCCGGCAAGCTCGCCGGCGCGTTCCTCGCGGTGACTGGCGCGGCGTTCAGCCTCTGGCTGCAGTACCAGTCGCTGTTCGTGATGAAGCACTTCTGCCCGTACTGCTTCACCAGCGCGGTGTGCATGCAGATCCTGGCGGCCCTCACGATCACGCGTGTCCTGCGCCTGCCGAAGATCGAGGACTACGACGGCGGTGCCGACGACGACGTCGACGTCGCTGGCGGCGCGCTGGCCTAAGGCCTGCCGCGGCGCCTACGGCCGCCGCTGCCAAGACTCAGGAGAACCTCAGGTTCGCGGCCTACGTTTGGCCGATGCCGCGCACGTTCCGCATGGCGTCGCCTGACGCCGAGCTCCTTGCCCTAGCTCGCGCCGGCGACGCCGAGGCGTTCGACGCGATCGTCACGCGCTACCGCGGGCCGATGCTCCGCTACTGCGCCGGATTGACACGCCCTGAGCGCGTCGACGACGCCGTGCAGCAGACGTTTCTGAACGCGTGGCTGGCGCTCGAGCGCGGCGTGGTCGTGCGAGAGCTGCGGCCGTGGCTGTACTCGATCGCGCGCAATGCCGCGATCGACCAGTTCCGTGTGGGGCGCGCCGAGCAGGTCGAGCTGTCGACCGAGCTGCCGGGCGGCGCCGACCCGGCTGCCGTGGCCGCGGCGCGTGGCGAACTCGACGACGTGTTGCGAGCGGTGGCCGACCTGCCCGAGCGTCAGCGGACGGCCCTGCTCGAGACCTCGGTCCACGGGCGCCCGACCGAGCAGGTCGCGGGTGAGCTCGGGATGACGGGCGGCGCGTTGCGGCAGCTCGTTCACCGTGCTCGGACGAGCGTGCGGAGCGCCGTGGCGTCGGTCCTGCCGACGCCGCTGGCGAGTTGGTTCGCGCAGACCGGCGGCGAGGAAGGCACCCGCCGCTTGGCGATGTTGATCGGCGGCGCTGGGCAGCGCGCGGCCGCGCCGGCGTTGGGGGCGACGGCCACCGTGGCGTCGATCGGGGCGGTCGGCAGTGGCGGCCTCGACGCGGTATCGGCGCCGAAGCCGCAGACGACGACCCGATCCACCGCGAACACGGTGCGCGCGGAGGCTGCGCCAGCGAGCGCGCTCACCTCGCCCGGCGCGGTGGTGACGCTGCCGTTCGCGGCCCGGACGGTGGCGTCAGCGTCGGCGGCAGCCACGTCGTCGTCGTCGCCAACCTCGTCGTCGGACGGTGCCCGGGCTGACCATCGCTCGGAGGACGGCGCTCCGCGCGTACCGCGCCGGTCGCGGTCGGCCGGTGATGCGTCAGCGGAGTCGCCGCGTTCTGATCGGCGTCCGGCTGGGGAAGGCGGTGAACGCCGCGGAGCGGGGCGCCCGCAGGCTGACGGGCACGAACACGAACAGGAGCGCGAGCGCGCAACTACCCGCGAGACGCGAACGGCTGGCACGCCGGAACGCCGCGAACCCCGCGCGCTCGCGGCCGCGCCACGCGAGCGGCGCCGCGGAGGCGGAGAACGGGGTGACGCGAGGGCGCCCTCAGCCGAACCAGACGTCGCGCAGCCGGGTGCAGACTCGCCGGCGGCGACGCCGGTCGCAGCGGCCACAGCGCCGGAGCCCGCGGCGCCGACTCCGTCGACCGCAGGTGCTGCGGCCCCCGATCAGTCAGCGACGCCGGGCGGTGAGGGCACCGCCGGGTCGGCGTCATCGATGTCTTCGAGCTGACGCGCGCCGTGGTCGGAGTCGATACCGACCTCCTCACCGAACAGCGGGCACGCCTCGTTGCGGCACTCCCAGCCGTGCTCGTGACCGGCGAGCGCTTCAGAGGCCGGCTGGTGGCAGGTCGGGCAGAGCGGCGGAGCGTTCATGACCCGAATCTAATCCGGCCCGGCGCACCGTGGCGCGAATCGTCGCGGCAACGGCGGGCGGGTCGTCGGTCACGGGGAGGTGGCCGGCGCCGAGCGTCACGTGCTTGGCTTCAGGAACGAGCCGCTGGGCGCGCGGCGCTTGGAGCTTGAAGGGCAGGAGCCGGTCGCGGTTGCCCCAGGCGACGGTCGCAGGAACCGGCAACGGCGCGGCGGTCTGTTCGTAGCGGTAGTGGTCGAACGCAGCGAGGGCACCGGCGAAGGCCGGGGCGTCCCAGGCGGCCTGGAGCGTCTCGACGGCGTCGACGGCGTCGAGCTTCTGCGGCCAGCGGTAGAGCGTGGCAAACAGCGGCCCGCGGGTGCGGGGGTTGGCGACGAGCGCACGGACCGCGGGCCGCAGCGGTGGCGGCAC
>JAEZDB010000199.1 GCA_023429855.1 Actinomycetes bacterium | reverse complement strand
GCTCGTGATCGCGCTCGCAGCGGCGATCTTCTCGGTCGCCTTCTCGATCGTCACGCTGCAGGTCGCCGTCGGGCAGGCCGCGGGCCCCACCGTCGCCGCGCTCGTGTCCGACAACCTCGCCGTCCTCGCGCCCCCGATCCTCGCGACGGCCGTCCTCGCGCCGCTGCTCACCACGCAGCTTGTGCTCGGCTGCCTCGTCGCGATCCCCGTGCTCGTGCTGCACGGCGTGGTGGTCGTCTCCCTGCGGCGCGACACCGTCGACCTGCTCATCGGCGCCGCGCGCAAACGCGTCGCGTAGTTGTCAGGCGCGCGTCGCCGGGCGGGATCGCGTCTGAAGTCCCGGGCGGGGGATACTTCAAACGCGATCCCGCCCGACCCCGCTGTTGTCAGACGGACCGCGCCCTACGCGTAAACAACCCTGTCGTGGCTGATCAACATCCCAATGACGACGTCGACGACGCCCTCGTGGCGTTGCTGCGTCGTGCCCGCCCGGAGCCCGAGGCGGGTTGGTCGCGTGCCACGGAGCGTGGACTGTTCGCCGCTGCCGAACGTCGCCGCCGCGAGCGGTTGACGGCGTTCGGTGCGGCGGGCGGCCTTGCGCTGGCCGTGATCGTCGCCGGCCTGGCCGGTGGCGGCCCGCTCGCCATCGACGGGGGCGACGCCGCCAAGGCCAAGCCCGGCTGCGAAACCGTCTACGAGACCCGCGTCGAATCCGTCGGCCAGGTCGTCAAACGCGCCGACGGCAAAGTCGTCGTGCAGTCGACCAAGGCGCCGGTGCAGCGCCAGGTCGAGCGCTGCAAGTAGGCCTACTCGTCTTCGAGCGCCCGCAGCTTCTTGAGCGAGCGGGAGATGATCTGGTGCACGTTGGCCTCAGACAGCTCGAGCGCCGTGGCGATCTCTGCGCCCGAGAGGTCGCCGCCGAAGCGCAGGGCCAGGACTTCGCGCTCGCGGTCCTTGAGCGACGAGAGGCGCTGCGCAAAGGCGTCGTCGGCGAGGGAGCGGGCAAGGGGGTCGTCCTGCTCGACGAGGCTGTCCATCAGCAGCGGGTGCTCGTCGAGCGAGGCGGCCTGCCGGTGGGACTGGCGACGGTAGTGGTCGATCAGGGTGTTGCGGGCGATCACCAGGATCCAGGTGCGTTCACTGGCGCGTTTGGAGTCATACCTACCCCAGTGACGGATCACACGCTCGAAGGTGGTGGCGGTGAGATCTTCGGCGGCTTGCCGACCGAGTGAGTAGGCGAAGAAGCCGAAGACCGCGTCGACGTGGTCCCGGTAAACCCGGCGCAGTTCCTGGTCTCTTGCCCGTTTCCGCTGCACCTGCGCGCCTAGCTTGCCAGCTTCGCCTGGGCGGAACGGGCGGTCGATGGCATAGCCCTGCGGCGAAAGCCAAGGTGTGGGGTGACTCCATGCCGTCATTGAACGTAAGGCCCGCGGATGGCATGCTCCTCGCCAGTGCCGAGCTCTTTGTGTACGTACCGGCTGCCCCACGCCTTTAGGAGTCCATATGGCGAGTGCTGATCTCGGCACATCTGCTCGCTCGAGCGAGGACGCCGCCGCGGCGCGTCTCGTTCGCCGCACCCTGTCGCAGTGGTGGCTGATCGCCACCTGCGCAATCGTCGCCGGAATCGCGGGCTACATCGCGTCGGCGTCGCGCCCCGACGTCTACCAGTCCACGACCACGATCCAGCTCAACGAGGTCGACCTCGCGCAGGTGTTCCTCGGTCAGAACCTCCAGCAGCTCGGTCAGGACGCGCAGGCCAAGGCCGCCACCAACGCCAAGCTCGTGATGTTCCCGCGGGTCCGCGAAGCCGCGTCGCGCGCGCTCGACGGGGCGCTGACCCCGAAGCAGATCGGCACGTCGGTCGCCGTCGCGGCTGAGCCCGACACCACCCTGATCGCCATCACCGCCACGCGCGAGAATCCGGCCGAGGCGGCCCGCGTGGCCGACGCCGTCCGCGAGGCGTTCGTCGAGATCCGGCGCCAGGCTGCGGTGGGCCAGTTCAACGACGCCAGGGACAGCCTTGCGACCCAGCTGGCGGAGATGCCGCAGGAGCAGCGCGACGGCGTCGCCGGTCAGCAGATCCGTGATCGGCTCGCTCAGGTCGAGACGCTCAGGGCCGTCTCCAACGGCGGCGTGGAGACCGTGCAGACGGCCCGCATCGCCGAGGCGCCGGTCGGCCCGAACCCCAAGCGCGACGCGATCCTCGCCTTCATCGCCGGCGGTCTCCTCGGCACCGGCATCGCCTTGCTGCGCGCCCGGCTCGACGACCGCATCCGCGACGTGCAGGAGCTTGGTGAGCACTGGGAGCTGCCAGTCCTGGGCTTGATCCCGCAGACGAACGAGCTCAAGGACAGCGGCAGCCACGTCGCCTCCGGCGCGGCCCTCGAGGCCTTCGCCTTGGCCCGCACGAACCTGCGTTACCTCCATGTGGGCGGCGACGTGAAGACGGTTGTCGTCACCTCGGCTCTGGCTCAGGAGGGCAAGAGCACCGTCGCCTGGAACCTCGCCGTGGCTGCGGCGATGGCCGACGCGAAGGTCCTGCTGATCGACGCCGACCTGCGTCGTCCCGTCGTGGCGTCGCGTGCAGGCGTCACCACCGGCCGCGGCCTCTCCGAGGTGCTCGCGGGTATCGCCTCGCCCGCTGAAGTGATCGTGCCGACCAAGGTGCCCGTGGGTGGCGCCGACGTCGCCCTCGACATCGTCCCGGCAGGCCTGGTACCGCCGAGCCCGATCGCCTTGCTCGAGCGTGCCGCCACCGGTGGCTTGATCGAGGAGCTCGGCGCCGGCTACGACCTCGTTTTGATCGACACGCCGCCGGCGACCGTCGTCGCCGACGCCAAGGTGATCCTCGACCACGCCGACGGCGTGGTCGTCGTGAGCCGTCTGGGCCGCGTCACCAGCAGCGCCCTGGATCGCCTGCGCGACCTGCTCGAAGGCCTCGACACGCCCGTGCTGGGCACCGTCGTGAACTCCGGCCTCTCCGCCAAGGCCTACGGCTACAGCTCCTACGAGTCGCACCCGGCGCCGCCGGCGTCGTCGCCGGCGCCGGCTGCGTCGCCGAAGAAGGTCGAGAAGGCCGCCGCCGACGCCTGAGGGCTACGACCAGAGTCCCGAGATCGGGACGGCCCATAGGCGGTCGCCGAGCGGGATGGTGGTCGGGCCCGTGTAGAGGACGACGCCAGCGCGGAAGCGGGCGCCGCGAGCGTCTCGGAGGGAAGCGAGTACGCGATGGTCGCGGGGGCGGACGGTCGCGGCGGCTTTGACTTCGACGCAGACGATGTCGCCGCGGCGGTTCTCGAGGACGAGGTCGACCTCATCGCGCCCGTCGCGGTAGTGGTAGAGCGTCGGAGGATCATCCATCGCGTCCGCGTGCCGCAGCAGCTCCATCGCGCAGAAGCTCTCCAGGGCGCCGCCCGTGATCTGATCGTCGGTTGCGACGCGATGTGCATCGGCGTTGAGCAGGAACGCCAGGAGTCCGCTGTCGACGATGTGGGACTTGGGTGCATGAAGTTCGCGTTTGCCGATGCCGGGCCGCCAGGCCTTGCTGAGTCGCACGAGGAAGAGCCGTTCGAGGAGGCCGGCGTAGGACTTCACGGTCTTGTCGTCGATGCTCAACCGCGATGAGAGGTTTCGATACTGGACGATGCCGCCGGCCTGCGCGGCAAGCAACGTGAGCAGCTTCGGGACTTCGTCGAGTGACTTGAGGTCGGCGATCGAGGTAAGGTCGTGCTCGAGGACGCCACGGAGGTAGTCGCGGAACCATCGGGTTCGACGCGAGGGGTCGCGTCGCTGCGCTTCGGGGTAGCCGCCGGCGACCAGCGCGGGGACAAAGGCGTCTCGTCCGATGGGTGCATCGGCGATGATGGGAATCTCGGCACGGAACAGACGGTCGACGAGGTCGTGCGGGCGTCTGGCTAGCTCGGACTGCGTGAGTGGCCAGAGACGCACGGTCTCGAGACGGCCTGGCAGCAGGTCAGGGACGGTGCGGAGGCCGCTGAGCCCAGCGGAGCCGGTCAGCAAGAAGCGGCCAGGCGCAGGATCGCGGTCGACTGCGGCCTTGATGGCGAGCAGCAGCTCTGGCGCACGCTGAATCTCGTCGATGGTGACGGGCCCGTCGATGCCAGCGACAAAGGCGGTCGGGTCGTTGCGCGCGGCGTTGAGGGTCGTGTCGTCGCTCGGCTATCTGGCTGACGTTGCCGCCGACGCAATCGAGCCGCGTACCCCGCGGGGGTCAGGCGTTTGGGCCGTCGTGGGCGAGGCTCAGCGCCGACACCCCCGCTGACTGCTGCGTGAACCCGGCGACGTCGTAGACGGCGGCGCGGATCCGGCTGCGGAAAGCGCCGACGTCCCACTGCTCGGCGTGGACGCGGATCGCGGAGTGGTCGAGCGCGGCCGGGTCGAAAGTGCGGATCGCGGCTTCGATCGAGTCGGGCGTCTGCTCGTCGAAGAACGCGCCGGTGAGGCCCTCGACGACGGTGTGGGTGGCGCCGCCGCCGCGGAAGGCGACGATCGGGGCGCCGCACGCCATCGCTTCGACGGGCACGAGGCCGAAGTCGTCTTGGCTGGGGAACAGCAGCGCGCGGCAGCGCTGCATGAGGTCGACGACGGAGGCGTCGTCTTGCTGGCCGAGGAACGTCACGTTCGGCGGGGCGATGCGCCGCAGCTCCTCGAGGGCCGGGCCGCCACCGGCGACGACGAGCGGCAGGCCGAGCTTGCGGAAGGCTTCGACGGCGACGCCGACCCGCTTGTACGGCTCGATCAGGCGGCTGCAGATGAGGAAGAAGTCTTCGCGCGGCGCGGAGCCTGGCTTGAACAGCTCGCAGTCGATCGGGGCGCCGATCACGTCGGGCTTGATGCCGTAGAAGCGCTCGATCTGCTCGGCGGTATACGGCGACTGCGTGAGGTAGCGCTTGACGCGCCGCGCGGCCCGTTTGTCGGTCCGGCGCATCGCGGCGGCGACCGCGCGGAAGCCCACGTCGCCGGCGGAGTTCGACGACCAGATCGACTGGTAGGCGTCCTGCATCGACCACGCAAATCGCAGCGGGCTGTGGCAGTAACACACCTGCGGCGCGTCGTTCTTCGTCTGGAAGTAGTGCGCGAACGCGTAGGAGCTCGAGAGGACCACGTCGGCCTCGGGGAGGCGTCGCGCCGCGATCAGGGCCGGGTAGGCGGGGGTGAGCATCCGAAAGCGGTCGAGCACGGCGTCGCGCTCTGGGAGCAGGGCATGCCAGCGGTCGCCGATGCCCATGCGCTCGGCGACGGCCTGGCGGCCGCCGACGGTCCACACCTCAGCCGATGGGAATTCGGCAGCGAGCATGGCGGTGACGCGCTCGGCGCCGCCGTAGACCTCGGCGAAGTCGTGCGTGATGACGACCCGCGGCTCGCTTACGGGCATGGGCGTGCAGCGAGGCTGCGGAGCGGTGGGGACATCGGTTTCGTGGCGTGCCTCAGGCACATCGAGGGCGAGGGACGCCGCCCTACGGCGCTAGTTGCCGTCGGAATTGTCGAGCAGATCGGTTCCGCGGTTCTTGCGCAGCATGACAGCTGCGACCGCCCCGATCGCCGACATTCCGAGCAGTCCCCACACGAGTTCGCTGCCGACGGTCGGTCCGCCGGCGACGGCCTTGCTGGTCGCCTTGAGCGGGCTGCTCGACGGCTCGGCGGGCACTGAGACGCCGCCCGTCGCTCCGCCGGCGCCACCTGAGCCGGTCCCGCCGTTCGACCCACCGGCCGCGGCGCCGTCGCCAGCGTCGGACGACTTCGCGCCGGCCTTACCGGACTTGCCGTCCTTGCCCTTGCCGCCAGACGCGGAACCGCTGCCCGAACCACCGGCGAGCTGCGAGACGGCGGCACCATCGGCGCCTGCGCTCTTCAGCGCAGCAGCGGTGCTGCCCGACACGCCGGCGCTACCGCCAGCGGCGTTGCTCCCGGCGCCTCCATTGCCGGAGCCGCTGCCGCCGGAGTTGCGTGCGTCGCCGGGGTTGCTGCGGCCGCCCTTGGCGTCGGGGATGGCTTCGCAGTACTGCTCGAGCGCACTGGTACCGGGCGCGCCCTGGCACCCTGCGGCGCTGGCGCCAGCCGGACCGGCGAGCGACAACACCGAAGCGGCGGCTCCGAGCGCAAGGAGGCGTGTGGCGGACTGGCGGACAGGGAGGACCTGCATGGTGTGGTCTACGCGCGGCACCCGTGCCTTCTGACAGGTCGGCTTCATTGGAAGAACTGGCCGTTGGGCCGCAGGCGCTTGGCTTCGCGGTAGGCCTTGAGCGCCGCCTCTGGCTCGCCGGCCTTCGCTTCGATGCGCGCGAGCACGAGTGGCAGGCGCCAGTCGTAGCGGTCGCGGGCGATCGCGAGCTGAAGCGCGCGGCGCGCCGACGCGTACTCGGCGTCTTGCTCGTCGACGAGACCGCGCTGCAGGAACGGCGTCGACGCCCAAGGCTGGATATTGATCGCCTCGTCGGCGTGGGCGCGTGCGGCGGCGAGGTCGCCTGCCGTCACGTCGGCTTGGCTGCGCCGCACCTCGGAGGTGCCGACGAGGCCGGGGAGCAGGACGAGCACGGCGACGACCGCGGTCGCGACCAGGCCGGCCCGCGGAATCCAGCCGCGGCGCGGAGCGGCGTCAGGGTCGGCTTTACCAGCGGCGACCACGACGCCAACCAGCCCGAGCGCGAGGAACGCCAGCGCCGACACCTCCCAGAACCAATCGAACGCCGTCCCGAAGATGAAGGCGGCCAGCGCCGCCCCGGCGCCCGCGAGGTGGCCGCGGTCGACGGCCTGCGTCGCGCGCCGCACGGCGGTGAGCACCGCCGCGACGATCGACCCGACGAATCCGACGAGCAGGAGCAGCCCAACGGTGCCCTGCTCGCTGAGCGCTTCGAGGAACGCGCTGTGGGCGTCGCGCACGAACTGGGTGTCGTCGGCACGCAGGTTGTAAGTCAGCTCGAAGGTCCCGGCGCCGCTGCCGGTGCCGCGCTCGTCCTGCCAGGAGTCGAGCGCCACGCGCCACTGGGCGACGCGGTTGCCGTTGCTGAGCGTCGCCAGGCGCTTGGTCGGGTCGGCGGCCGAGTCGGCGTTCTCGATCTTCGAGAACTTGTCCCACGTCTCTTGCCCGCGTTGCGCGACGGCCACGCCACCCACGATCACGACCACCACGGCGCCGATCGCCAGCGTGATGCGCGCCGCGCGCAGCGGCATCGCGACGCCGTCGAGGCTGAAGCGATGCGCTGCCCAGGCCACGGCGGCGAGCACGGCCCCCGTGGCGATCAAGACGAGCACGACGGTGCTGCCGCCTTCGGTCCCGGAGCCCTGCGCGATCTGGTCAAGCCCGCTGACCACGCTCACGGCGATGAACCCTGCGACACCCGCCGCTGCAGCGTGGGCCACAAGCGTCCACCGGTGCTTCGACAGCGCGAGGAGCACGGCGAGACCGACGAGCGCCGCGCCGATCGAGGAGCGCGAATACGTGAGGTAGACGACGGTGACCGCGAGCGGCAGCGGCGCGATCGCGAGCGCGCGCTCCCAGCCGCGTGTGGCGTGGGCCGAGACGGCGAGCAGCAGCAGGCCGGTGAGGACGCCCCAGGAGCCGACGGCGTTCCAGTAGCCGAGCGGCGCAGCCATGCGCGAGGTCATCTCGGTGAAGACGATCGCGTTGGTCTGCCCGAGGAAGCCGGGGGAGAGGCGGTTGCCGAGCGCGGCCACGCACACGGCCACCGCGCCGAGGAGCAGGCCGACGAAGACGCCGCGCCACATCCTCGTGGGGAGGGCCCAGCCGATCAGGACGACCGGTGCGAGGTGCGTGACGGCGCGGCCGAGCTCGACCACGCTGCGTTCTTGGCTGATGCTGCTGCCGAGCGTCGCGCCGATCCAGAGCGCCATGCCCGCGCCGAACCCGATGACGAGGAGGCCCGAGATCGCCGGCCGCTCGGGCCGCCGGCTGGCGACCAGCGCGCTGAGGCCGACGAGCCACCAGAGCACGACGGCGATGGCCTGGCGGTCGACGACGTCGTAGCTGCCGTCGGCGATCGAGCTGACGAACAGCAGGGCGGCGGCGCCAAGCGCGGCGCCGCCCAGGGCCAGCGGTCGGAGCGTTCGTGGCGTCACGCCGCGCAACGATGACAGGCCAGCGCTGCGCCCGGCGTGATTTCGCGCTCGGCGCCTACGAGGTCGTCCAGGGGATCGAGATCTCGGTGCCTTGCACGGCGCGCAGCGTCACGTCGGGGCCGACCCGCAGCTTGCCGGTCATCACGCCGCCACTGGCGCGCTTGAGCTTCGCCGCCTGCTTCCAGACGCCAGGCGACGTCTCGACCTGCACCACGATCGTGCCGGTCGTCGGCGCCTTGGCCCACAGCTGAGCCACGCCGCGGTCGCGGAACGCCGCAAACGGGAACCGGAACGCGGTGAACGCCGGCTTGGGCGTGTCTTGCGACGGGTCGGCACCGCGATAGAACACGCCCGATTGGAAGGTCTCGTTCCAGTCCTTGCCCTGGGCCATGTCGCGCGAGCCGAACCAGAACACGTGCCGCACGCCGGCCTTCCACAGCAGGTAGAACGCGCCCTGCATGTACTGGGCGTGGGTGACCGGGTCGAGGCCCGACGGATCGGGCTTGGACTCCCAGCTCATCTCCGTCATCCACACGTCGTTGGCGGCCTTCTTGCTGATCGCGCCGGTCTTGGCGGCGGCGTTCACGACGCGCGTGAGCTTGGGCATGTCGGGGACGACGGCGTCGTCGGCATTGCGCGCGGTGCGCCACGGCGGACCGATCGGATAGGTGTGGTGCGCCCAGCCGTCGACGCGGACCTTGGGGCAGCCGCGCTTGCCGGTCGACTTGCCCTTCTTCGTCGTGACGCAGAGCAGCTCGCGGTAGAAGGCGACGGGCGGAATGCGCGGGTCGCCCGCGTTCAGGCCGCCGAACGGCGCGGTGCCGCCCGCGAGCACCTTGGCTTTGGGCTGCACCGACTTCACGCCCGACGAGAACGCGTTGACGAGCTTGCGGAAGTGGCCGGGGCTGAACATCTTCAGCTTCCCGCGCGACTTCTCCCACTGCGGCGAGAGGTAGGTGGTGAGGTTCGGCTCGTTCCAGGCTTGGAACACGCCGATCCTCGGCAGCGCCTTGCCCGGGTTGGCCGGGTCGGGGTAGGTGCCCGAGTAGCGTTTGGCAAGCGCCTTGGCGAAGATCCCGTACGCCTCGGGCGACACCTTCCACGTGCCGAGCGGCGCGTCGGGGCCAACAGCGGGGCGGCTCGCGCCCTCAGCCCAGGCTGGTGCTTGTATTGGCCAGACGACCGACTCCAAACCGGCGTTCGCGATCGCGCGGATCTGCCGGTCGGTGTCGTCCCACACGTAGCCGCTCCAGGCCGGATCAGCCGCGAGGTTCGCGGGACGCGGGGCCTCGGTGGCGTTCTTCGCTATGGCACGCCAGAAGAGCGTGATCCGCCACTGTCTCGCCCCTGCTCTTCCGCCGTTCTTGATGCCGGTCGACAACGCGTTCTCATCGACCGGCATCCCGCGGAATCCCGAGTAGCCGGCGAGGTCGAAGTCGTTAAAGCCAAGCTCGAGTGCTGGCTTGGCCGTGGCGGTGCACGCCGCGAGGGAGAGCGAAGCGAGCGCCAGAACTAGGGCGCGGCAGAGAGAGGCTCCGAACCGAGGCCGAGAAACTTTAAGCATGGTTCGTAGTACGCGGCTGGGTGCGGATTACTGACGTCGTCACACTTGCGCTGGACTTCGAGCCGGCAGCTGCCAGACTGGCGCGGATGGGGTCGCTGACGACGCGCATCACGAACCGGTTCGTAGGCGCTTACGACGAGAACTCCGCGAGTGTGGGGTTCCGGGCTCGCCGCTGGACCGACTTCGCCTCGACGTTTCCGGACCTCTCGGAGTACGTGGTGCTGGACCTCGGCGGAGACGCCCGCTCCTGGCGCCTATCGGGACTACGACCTAAGGAGGTCGTGCTCCTCAACACGTTCGCCCAGGAGCCACAGGAGCCGTGGATGCGGGCACTCGAGGGCGATGGGTGCGATCTTCCGGCAGGGCTCCCCGAAGTCGATCTCGTCTTTTCGAACTCGGTCATCGAGCATGTGGGTGGCCACTGGCGCAGGGAACGCTTTGCGAGCAACGTGCGGCAGCTTGCAGCTCGACACTGGGTCCAGACGCCGTACCGCTACTTCCCGATCGAGCCGCACTACCTGATTCCGTTCGCGCAGCAGCTCCCGCTGCCACTGCGGACGAGGCTCATCAAGGCCTGGCCGGTCGGGCACTTCCGCGAGCACGACGACTTCGCGGAGCTTCTTTCCGCCGTCATGCAGCACGAACTCCTCACGCGAGCCGAGATGCGTCACTACTTTCCTGGCTCCGAATTGCGCCATGAGCGCTTCGCGGGACTCACGAAATCGCTGATTGCGGTAGCCACCTAGCCCTGCTCGGTTCGGACTCGCTCTGCGTCGTGTCCGAGCCCGGGATAGGATGACCGGCTCATGAAGCTCCCCACCAAGCAACGATGGCCCAGCGGGCGTCTGCTGCACGTGGCTTCGAGCGGAGGGCACCTGCTGGAACTCATGCAGATGGGCGAACTCACCGAGCGCGAGGACCGTCTCTGGGTCACCTTTGACCGCCCGGACGCGATGTCGATGCTGGTCGGTGAAGAAGTCATCTGCGCTTATCACCCGACCGACCGCAGCATCCCGAACTTGCTGCGCAACGCTCGGCTCGCGTGGCGTGAGCTTCGCCGCATCAAGCCGCGCGCAATCGTGACGACCGGCTCGGGCGTCGCCGTGCCGTTCTGCATCCTCGGCCGGATCATGGGCATCCACGTGGTCTACATCGAAAGCCTCACCCGAGTGTCGAGCCTCTCGCTGACGGCCCGGATGATCTACCCGTTCGCGAACGACTTCTTCGTGCAGTGGCCCGATCTCCTCGAGAAGTACCCGCGCGCTCAGTATAAGGGGTCGATCTTTGATCTTTCTTAGCCTCGGGACCACCAAGCAGCCGTTTATGCGAGCAGTTGACCTCATGGCGCCGTTCGTCGAGGCCGGCGAGCGCGTCGTCGTCCAGTACGGATGCACCGAGCCCGATCACTCGCGGGTCGGAATCGAGTGGGTGAAGTTCATGGAGCACGACGAACTCATGGACCACATCAGCGAGGCGCGCGCGTTCTTTTGTCACGCTGGCGTGGGCTCCGTGATCACGTCGCTTATGCGCGACACGATGCCGATCGTCATCGCGCGCGAGGCGCGATTCGGCGAGCACGTCGACGATCACCAGATCGATCTCGCTACCCGGCTCGACGGCCGTGGGCTGGTCGTCGTGTTGCCGTACGGCGACGCGGACGTTGAAGGCGCGGCGAAACGGGCCTCAGCCGCCCAAGCCACCGCGCAGGGCCGCGGGCAAGAACTCTACAGCCGTGTGCGCGAGATCACTCGACGGCGCGTGTCCCCTGGTTGAGCCGGTGGACCGGCGGGTACCAACCCCGGGTCGGTCGTGGTCATGAGCGCAACTGCAAACGCCTGCTTGCTCCCGCAACCGCATTGCGAGACACTGAAAGGACAGTGCCGTCCGCACCGACGGCGCCCTCTTCGTCGCCTTTTGGCGCGTAGGCCGCTCTCAAAGCCTGCGCAGTGATGCGAATCACTGGCAGTTCCTCCACTCCCACCGGTATTTTGACTGTCCGTGCCTCAAGCTGAACTTCGTCCCGCAGACCCCCCGATGCAGGCCCAGTCAGACCTTCTCAAGGTCGGCATCGTCGGTCTCGGCAAGATGGGGCTGTCCCACCTTGCGATGGTCCGGCCGCATCCGAGCGTCGACCTCGTCGGCATGTGCGACACCTCGGGCTACACGCTCGGCGTGCTCGAGAAGTACACGGGCATCAAGGCCTTCAAGGACTTTGGCGCGTTTATCTCCGAGGTCGAGATGGACGCGATCTTCATCGCGACCCCGTCGACGACGCACGCGTGGATGGTCAAGGCCGCGCTAGAGCAGGGCCTGCATGTGTTCTGCGAGAAGCCGTTCACGCTCACCGCCAAGGACGCCGACGAGCTCACGGCGCTGGCGAAGGAGAAGGGCCTCGTCACGCAGGTCGGCTACCACAACCGGTTCGTGGGGGCGTTCCAGGAGGTCAAGCGGCTGCTCGAGCTCGGCGCGATCGGCGAGGTCACGCATGTGACCGGTGAGGCGTACGGCCCCGTCGTGCTCAAGCCCAAGGGCGGCACGTGGCGCACCCAGTCGACGGCCGGCGGCGGCTGCCTCTACGACTACGCCGCCCACGCGATCAACCTCGTGAACTGGTACATCGGCGAGCCGATCGGCGTCGGCGGCACGGTGCTCAACAGCGTCTTCTCCAAGGAGACCGACGACGAGGTGTTCTCCACGCTCTTCTACCCGGGCGGGCTTTCGTCGCAGATCTCGGTGAGCTGGAGCGACGAGTCGCAGCGCAAGATGAGCACGCGGATCCACGTGTTCGGCACCAAGGGCCGGATCTACGTAGATCGCCAGGAATGCCAGGTGTACCTGCGCGACACGGCTACGCCGCCGCCGGGCTACGACTTCGGCTGGAACGTGAAGTACACGACCGACCTCACCGAGCCGGTGTGGTTCTACCTGCGCGGCGAGGAGTACTCGGCGCAGATCGACGCGTTCGTGCAGAACTCGCTGGCCGGCAAGACGGAGAACGCCAACGACTTCGCCAGCGCGGCGATGACCGATCGCGTGATGGCGATGATGATCGCCGATGCGCGCCGCGGCCCGACGACCACCGAGGGCAGCAACGTGGAGATGGTGCCGGTGAAGCGCCGCTCCGGCGGCCTTTTCGGCTGGCTCAAGAACACTGCATCCGCAAAGCTCGGCACGGCGGGAGCCGCATGACCATGGATCGACTCCTGTTCGGCGACAACCAGTTCTTCGGCGTGAACCACATGTCGGAGGAGAAGGCGCGCGCCCAGCAGATGCGCTTTCAGCCGATCGAGAACGTGATCGCCGTGCTCGACGCCGCCATCGACGAGGGTGTCAAGACGTTCATGTGCACCACGCACGACCGCATCGGCGAGGTCTGCGACCACATGCGCGCGCGGCCCGAGCGCTACTCCGACTTCGTCTTCTTCCCCGGCATGCCGTACGCGCACAAGTACGCGAACGCCGTCACCGAGGAGGGCATGCTCGGCGCCGTGAAGAAGTTCCTCCCCGACGAGGGCTTCGTCAACGCCGCCCTGCGCGGCGGCTCGTCGGTGGCCAAGAAAGACATCGACGGCCTCACGACGCTCCTCATCGACGCTGAGATGAAGATGTTCGAGGGCCTCAACACCCCGGTCATCTGGCTGCAGAACGTCGTCGTCGACCTGCTCCTGGGCCTCGGCTTCAAGGACGCCCTGAAGATCTTCGCCGACCACGTGAAGGCGCGCTACAACGCCGAGCCGGGCTTCATCACGATGAACCTGCCGCTCCTGCTGGAGACGCTCGCCGACGTCGGCGTGGAGAACCCGATCGTCTGCTCCAACATCAACAAGATCGGCTTCCGTATGTGCGGCGGCTTCGACGCCTACGACCGCGCGCTCAAGGAGTACCAGTGCCGCGCGGTCGCCATGTCGGTCTACGCCTCCGGCGCCATCCCGCCGGCCGAGGCGATCGAGTGGGTCTGCGAGCAGCCGGGCATCGAGTCGATCGTCTTCGGCGCCTCCAGCCGGGCCAACATCAAGAACACGGTCGAGCTCGTGTCGCGGTACTGGGATCTGTCGCGGCCGTCGGTCGCGGCGTAGGTCGGCTCGCGGGGCTCCCAGCCGCAGTGGTGCGCCGTGTCAGCTCTGAAGCTGAGTCTTGAGCCTGTCGGCTAGGCGGACCGAGAAGGCAATGCCCATGAACGTCGGGTTCGCCTGGCTCGATGTCGGGAACACCGACGTGCTGGCGATCGAGAGGTTCGGGACGCCGTGCACCGACAGGTCGCCGGTGACCACGCCGTCTTCCGGAAACGCGCTCATTCGTGTCGTCCCGGTCTGGTGGTAGCCGGCGGTGCCCTTCAGGTAGTCGGACACGGCCTGCTCGACATCGTCGGCCAGTAGCTCTAGGCGGCCCACGCCGTGCTCGCGGAGGTGGCGGTCAATCTCCGCCATCGCGGTACGGACGCTCTCCAAGTCCTCATCGCTGAAGTGCAGGTGGGTGGTCAAGCGGGGCAGCCCGAGCTCGTCGAGCTGATCACTCAGCTCCACGCGGCTCTCCCAGTGAGGCAGATGTTCGCCGTGGTACTGCAGCGGGTACACGTTCGACTTGCTGCCGACGAAGAAACCGGGTGCCTTGCGGCCCTTGCGGAAGAACCGCGCGTAGGTGAACGAGAACGCGAACTTCACCGAGGGGATCAGATCGCGGACGATGTTGGCGAGATGCGCGCGGACCGTCGTGGGGCGGGTGGTCTTCGTGCCTGCTTGGCGGATCGCCTCAGCGAGCATGAACTTGCCCAGCGGGGAGATGAGTGTGAGGTAGACGCCAGACAGGATTCCGCTTCGGTGCGTGTGGTCTCCCAGCTCAGGGTTAACGATCCAAACCGCCGCGTTCGAGAGGCCCTTCGCGAGCTGATGCTCGCGCGAGAACGTAAAGCGGCGGCGCACGTAGACCTTGTCGGCGTCGAGTTCGTGGGAGTAGATCGTCTGCTCGGGAGGCGTGGAAAGGTGGATTTCTGCCACGCGCGCCTCGACGTGGGCCATGTACCAACGGCCAAGGTGGCCCGAGTGGTTGCCGATGCCGTCGGGGTGGTGCTCGGAGGTCGAGGCCATCAGCAGGCGTGTTGCCTCTAGACCGCCTGTCGCAAGGACGTATTCTCGTGCCCGCACTGCGAACGCTTTGCCGTCGAGTGACTTCGCGACGAGGTGATCGACGGCGGTGCCGTCACGGGAGGTGACGATTCCGGTGACCGTCAGGTTGGTAACGAGGTCGATCTGCGGGTGCTCGTGCAGGCGTTTGCCGTACTCGGCGCCAAAGCGCGTGGGAAGCGACCAACGCTCTAGGTCGGTCGTGCGCACATCGCCATCGGGGAGCCCTGGCACCATGTCGCTTCCCGCCAGTTCGGGAAGGTCCTTCGCGTTGAAGATCGCCTTGCCGCACACCGACCAGTCGCAGGCCCGTTGGAGAAACGGCGTGAGGTCGTCGTAGCCGACCGGCCAGAGCGATTGTGGTACCACGGGCCGGGGCTCGAAGTCGATCGGGTCGAACGGCACGCAGCGGCCACCCCAGAGGGTCGAGGTGCCGCCGACTTGTCGACGTACAGAGATCTCTTTGGCGGCGTGGAAGTAGTCGTCGTGGCCAGCAGCTACCTCGTTGAGGCGCTGGGGCGCTTCTTCATAGCCGTCTCCACCACTCTCGATCAGCAGCACGCGCAATCCGCTGTCGGCAAGTTCGAGGGCGGTTACGATGCCCAACGGGCCCGCGCCGACCACAACGACCTCGCTGACGAGCTCGGCGCCATTTGCGATGCTGGCGGCGTCGCGGCGCAACTCAGGCCGCCGCCGGGAGGGTGCGGGCGAGTTGCGCAAATGCAGCCAACACTTCAGAGGACGGCGGCTGCTCGATGGCCCTAACGGCGCCGGCGATCCGGTCGGCGCGGATCGTGCTGTACAGCAGGGCACCGTTTGGGTTGGACGCCGCCGCGTCAGCGAGAAGCAGAGCGGCCAGTTTGCCGCCCACGAGCGGATCACTTCCAAGTTCGGTGCCCCAGCGGCGGCGAAGCTCGGGGGCTGCGCTCAGCGCCGCGGTTATCTTGGCGTGGGCCCCGCCGAGCACGCCGAACGAGATCCGGGGTGCGTCGGTGGGTGCGGGGGCGAGCACGTCTGAGCGGACCTGTAGCAGCGCCTGCGGGCCGAGTGGGCTGAGAAAGTCGACGCCAGGGTGGGCGTCCTGTGACACGCCCCAGGCCCGAAGCTTGCCCGCAGCCTTCTGTTCCTCGAAGAACTGCACCAGTTCGGCTGAATGCACATCGTCGTGCGGACTTGGGTCGTGCACGAACAAGACGTCTACGTGATCGACGCCCAGTTCCCGGAGGCTGGTGTCGAACGAGCGGCGAGCGTGAGCGGCGTCGTACTGGCGAGGGGCCAACAGCTTTTCGTCGCGTCGCTTGACGGCTTGGCGGAGCTTGGGGTAGCGCTCGAGTAGCGCACGGACAGGCTGCTGAAAGCGCGCGAGCGCGCCGAGGCCACCGGCTGGATCGATGCCGAACTTCGTTGCGATCGTGATCTCGTCCCGGCGGCCCCTGGCGAAGGTGCCTAGCTCGCCCTCGGCAGCGCCGAGGCCATAGAGGCGAGCCACGTCGAAGTGGCGGATGCCGCTGTCGTATGCGGCAGCAAGCAGGTCTTGACGCCCCTTCGCGGAGGTGACCCGCATCATGCTTGCGCAGCCGAAACCCACGCGGCTGGTCTGCAAGTCGGCGTGGGGGAAGCTGGCTGTGTCGGTCATTGGATCGAAGCGTAGATTTCGCGCAGCCGGGCGTCGATGACCTGCGGGCTGCGCGTCTCAATGATGTAGTCCTGGCCGCGCCGCCCCGCGTCGCCAGCGGCGGTGGCATCGCGCAGGTAGCGGCCGATCGCCTGCGCGAGTGCGTCGGAGTCCTCGACTGGCACGATCATGTCTTGATCGGGAGTGATGTCGCCTGTGCCACCCACTCCGGTAGCGACGAATGGGCGCCCCGCAGCGAGTGCCTCGGTCAAGATCATCGGCATTCCCTCGGCACGTGATGGCAGCACGATCACCCGGACTTCGCGCAGGAGCGCCGCAACGTCATTGGGGTGAATCGGACCCTCAAGGCTCATCCGCTCCAGCATGGGCGGCGTGAAGTCGTCGATCTCGCCAACGATGCGGATGCTGCCTTCGATGCCTTGATCCAAGAGCGTCTGCCAAGCGGTGGCAAGTACGTCGACACCCTTACGTAGGCCAACGGTGCCGGCGAAGAGCGCCACGGGCGGCGTGGTGTTTGCCGGAGGGGAGTCTTCGTCAATCGCGACGGGATTGGCGAGTACCGTCACGTTGGGTATGCCGAGCAAGTCTCGGACGGTGTCTCGCGCCTCAGTCGAGAGACAGATCACATGGTCGGCCTTCCCGAGCGTAGTACCAGTGAGACGCGGGTGCTCCCGAGCGAACTCTGGGAAGTCATAGCCGTGCAAGCTCACCACGATCCGTAGGCCGCGTGCCCTAGCCAGCCGGATCAGTAGTCCCTCCCTCAGCCACGCTCCACCGTTGGAAATATGGAATTGCGCGATCGTGTCTTTGGGCACGCGGGCGATCACTCGTGCGGCGTCGGCTACTAGCTTGGCGTTCTTCCAATGTCCCGGGCCGTCCCACGTAGCGAGCACGCGGATCTGGTCGGCACCGATCGAACAGTCCCTGATCGTGCGAATCACCGACTGGGTGCCGCCAAAGCTGTAGACGTGCGGGCCTACGTGGAGCGCGCGGACCTGCGTCGATCTTGGGGAGTTCAACAGGGGTGAGTCATGCCGGGGGAGCTGACGCGCGTCTGACGTCGAAAACGGGGCGCGTCGCGGAGCGATTGACGATAGCGACCGGGGGCGGGTCCGGCGAGGCGGTGTGACGATCCACACTGCGATGGAGTACCACGGCAACCGTGGCCGTCAGACGAGCTGCTTGGCCAGCTTCTGCGTGATCGCCCGAAGATGACGACCGCGCAGGCCGCCGACGACGGCGATGGCGACAGTCGCACCGAGAACCAGGGCTAGACGAGCGACCAACGCCTCGATCCCATACTCTGGGATGAGCGTCGCTAGCGCGTAGGTCACGAGCGCGATGCCAAAGCCGGTGCCCACTTGGCGCCGTTGGACCGGCAGCGAGACCTTGAGCGCTCTCAGATAGACCATGGTGAACAGCAGCAGGGCCAAGTATCCGATGGCCGACGCCGGGCCAGCCGCCGAAAGGCCGTAGCGCGGGACCAATAGGTAGAGGGATCCGATCCCGACGGCTGCGGATGCCAGGCCAATCATCCACACGTGTTGGGTGCGCCCCGCGACCATGCTGATCATGTTCATGGGGAGTTGGTAGAGACCCCAGAAGAACGCGCCGAGCACCAGCCACGGCACGATCGGCAACGCGGCGCCGTAGACGTCGTCAAGCAAGCCGATGATCGGTGCGGCGATAACAGCGACGCCGAGGCTGACGGCCGCAACCATCAGCGCCTGAAGCGACACCACTTGGCGCAGGTCGCCGAGTAGCGCAGGGTCCTGGGCGCGAGCGTAAGACGGCAAGAATCCCTGGTTCATGGATTGGATCACCACCATCGCGGGAATGGCGAGGTTGGCTGCCAGCGTGTACACGCCGAGTTCCGTCGGAGTGACCAGATCTGCCAGGACGATGCGGTTGGCTAGCGATAGTGCCCAGAGCGATAGCGCGTGAGGTACGAGACTGATGCCCAATCGCAAGGCTGCCCGCACATGATGCCCGTCGAAGTGGTCTAGGCGGGTCCACGGCATCACGCGAATGGCCGTGGCAAGCACGACCAGATTGGCGATGATCGCCGCCCCAAACCAGCCGACCAGACCGAGGTCGAGCCCGACAACGGCGATGAGGGTGAGCACGGTGGTCACGATGCCCGTGACGGCCGTGAGGATCAGGAAGCCGCGCAGCCGTTGCTGGGCCCGCAGCACGGTCAGCGGTACAACTGTCGCGGCCACGAACGAAGCGGCCGACAGAAGTGCGATGGCTGCCTCGTCAGACCGGAAGACGTCGCTAGAACGGGCGAAGGCGATCACACAGCCAGCAGCGATTACTGCCAGGATTGGCGGAGCGACCAGCAGAAGGCGCCACGCAGACTGGACGAACCGGTCTTGGCCCGACCGGTCCTTCTCGAGCCCGAAATACTGGCGCGTAATGGATGCTTCCATTCCTCCCTGAAGCAGGAGAACTGCGCCGCTCTGCACCGTGATGAGTAGGCCGAGTCGGCCGTACGCGGCCGGGCTCAGTACGGCCGTATAGATCGGGAGCATGATGAACACCAGCGCCCGCTGGGCGGCGTTGGCGATTGCGAACGTTCCGCCGCTCGCGGCAGAGCGTGCGACCGATGGCGTATGCCTTGTCGGATCTGGGGCCGCGACTGTACCGGCGGCCTCTTCGGCGGTCATCTTTGGACTCAGTGGGGGGGG
>JAEZDB010000189.1 GCA_023429855.1 Actinomycetes bacterium | reverse complement strand
CGACTAAGTACGCTAACGAGGACACCGCGGCCGCGCCGCCGGTGTAGCGGCGCGCGCCCGTCACGGCATCTTGATCAGCAGGTCGTAGCCGCCACCGTCGTCGGTGTAGGTGACCGCGACCATGACGTTGTCGGACCGGTGGCCGCTGAGCTCGACGTCGGCGAGGCAGTTGCCTTTGCCGGGCTGCAGTTCGACGCAGTCGAGCGGGCCGACGGCTGCGGAGTAGTCGTCGGTCCGCGCGACGATCTGACGGGTGACCTCTTCGTGGATGTCGGCGGCGACCTCGGCCGGCGATGCGGGCGTGCCAGCGCCGATGACGCGGGTGACGCCGAACACGAAGATCCCGAGCACCGTCAGCGCTGGAATGAACCGCAGGACCAGTCGGCGGCGCCGAACGCGCGCGACGGCACGGGGATCGAACGCCGCGCGGGCCCGCGCTGCAGGCAGCGGCTGGCGGATCGCTCCGCTGCGGGTGGCCTGAGGTGTGGTCATCGGTCGTCGGGGCACGAGACGGGGACACGCGCCTGCATGTGTCGGTTTCACCGGCGGCGACGTGGCTCCTGCATTGTTGCGGGTTGCGAGCCTGGACGGAGCAGGCATTTTGGGTGGGCCGTCCGCGCTCTGGGCGACGTGCTGCGCCCGGTTCTGCGCGGCCTTGACACGGCTTCAAGAAGCGAGGAGTGTGGCGGATTCAGGGGACACGCCACATGGCGCTGCTTCCTGCTGCCGCCGTGTCGTCCTCAGCCCACTCAGCACCCAAGCTCGCCTCGAGGGCCGTCGTGCTCTGCGCTGCAGCGGCGCTTTCGCTGACGGCCGCCCCTGCCCTCGCTGACGACCCCGCGCCGACGCCCGTTGAACCCACCACACCGGTCGCCGAACAGCCGTCGACGTCGCCCATGCCCGAGCCGGCGCCGAACCAGAACCCCTCGGCGCCCGCGCAGGTGCCGCTCGTCGCGACCACGACCGACGTGACCCCGCCGACCGTCACGATCGGCTCGCTCGGGCACCGGCTCGAGCACGCCCGTCGCAAGGGGCTACGCTTCACCTTTGCGCTGTCGGAGCCGGCACGCGTGCGGGCCGACGTGCTCCTCTACGGCGACGCGACCGACCGCGAGCTGAAGATGGCGGCGCTGCCTGCCGCCGGCCCCGGCGACAGCCTGGCGAAGCTCACCCTCCCGGGCGCGACCGCCGGTGCGGGGATCGCGCGGCTCCCGTTCAAAGTCGCCGCCCGGCGCACGCTCCGCAAGTTCCTCAAGCTCACCGTCCTCGTCCGCGTCATCGCGACCGACGCCGCCGGGAACGAGTCGACCGCCTACAAGCGGCTGACGCTCTCGAACCTTTAGCGCCGCAGGCGTCAGCCCTCAGCTGGGCCAGGCCGCTCAGCGCCGGCGCCCTGCGGTACGTCGATCCAGTCGAAGGTGCGGGTCACGGCCTTCTTCCAGAAGCGGTAGAGCTCCTCGCGGCGCTCCTCCCCCATCGTCGGCGTCCACCGGCGGTCCTCGGCCCACTGCTCGCGCAGCTCGTCGGTGCCGGGCCAGAAGCCGGTCGCGAGCCCGGCAGCGTAGGCGGCGCCGAGCGCCGTCGTCTCCGTGACGACCGGCCGGATCACGGGCACGCCAAGCAGGTCGGCCTGGAACTGCATGAGGGTCTCGTTCACGACCATGCCGCCGTCGACCTTGAGCGACGCCAGCGTGACGCCGCTGTCGCCGTTCATCGCGTCGACGACCTCCCGGCTCTGGAACGCGGTCGCCTCGAGCACGGCGCGCGCGATGTGGCCGGACTGCACAAAGCGCGTAAGGCCGGCGATCACGCCGCGGGCCTCGGCCCGCCAGTGCGGCGCGTACAGCCCGGAAAACGCTGGTACGAAGTAGCAGCCGCCGTTGTCTTCGACGGTGCCGGCGAGCGCCTCGACCTCGCCGGAGCCGGTGATCAGGCCGAGGTTGTCGCGCAGCCACTGCACGAGGGCGCCGGTGATCGCGATCGAGCCCTCCAGGCAGTACGCGGGCGCCTGCCCGTCGAGCTGGTAGCCGACCGTGGTGATCAGGCCGTGCTCGGAGCGCACCGGCGTGGTGCCGGTGTTCATCAGCAGGAAGTTGCCGGTGCCGTAGGTGTTCTTCGCTTCGCCCGGCGCAAAGCAGGTCTGGCCGAAGGTGGCGGCCTGCTGGTCGCCCAGCGCGGCCGCGAGCGGCACGCCCGCGAGCGCGCCGACGCGCACCTCGCCGTAGACGGCGCTCGACGGCCGGATCTCCGGCAGCAGCGGTGCGGGGATCCCCATGGCCGCCAGCAGGTCCGGGCACCAGTCGAGCGTCTCGAGGTCCATCAGCAGCGTGCGGCTCGCGTTGGTCACGTCGGTGACGTGCTCGCCGCCCGCCGTGCCGCCGGTGAGCTGCCAGATCAGCCACGTGTCGACCGTCCCGAACAGCAGCGCACCTGCTTCGGCACGCTCCCGTGCTCCGACGACGTGGTCGAGGATCCAGCGCAGCTTCGTCGCGGAGAAGTACGGCGCGATCGGCAGGCCGGTCGTCGCCCGGAAGCGGTCCTGCCCCGCGGGGTGCGCCGCGAGTTCCTCGCAGATGATGTCGCTGCGGGTGTCTTGCCACACGAGCGCGTTGCAGATCGGCTCGCCGGTGTGGCGGTCCCACACGACCGTCGTCTCCCGCTGGTTCGTGACGCCGAGCGCCGCCACGTCGCTCGCCGTCGCACCTGCCGCCTGGAGCGCGCGGCGGATCACCTGGTCGCTGCGGAACCAGATCTCTTTGGCGTCGTGCTCGACCCAGCCCGGCTGCGGGTAGATCTGCTCGTGCTCGCGCTGCTCCGACGCCACGATCTGCCCGCCGCGGTCAAACAAGATGCAGCGGGTCGACGTGGTCCCCTGGTCGAGAGCGGCGACGTACTTGGGCGGCACCGAGCGAGCCTAACG
>JAEZDB010000178.1 GCA_023429855.1 Actinomycetes bacterium | reverse complement strand
CCTGACCCCGAGGCCGCCCGCGGCCTCGCTCCGACGGCCGCTTCCGCCCCTTTCCGGGCTGGAGCGGCCGTCTGTCGTAGGAGTGTGCGCTTGTCACAGAACCCCGTTCACCCTCGCTCCGCGGCTCCCGAAAGAGGCGCCACCGCACGCCCGTGCGCCTCGCAAGTAACACCGATGCAACCCGCCGCTTTGCAGGGCCTTTTCCGGAAGGCCTCCGCCGATCGACCCATTCTCGCCGAAACGGCACGCCGTAGAACGGTGGTATCGTTGAGAAACCCTAAACCTCAACTCGACGTTTACGTCAGAAGCGTCGAATCCCTCACGGCGTCCGGTAGCCTTCCTTCTCGTGGCTGTTCGCATGGACCAAAGCCTCGTCGATTTCGAACGGGCTTTCGCCGACCAAATCGCCCAGGAGCGCCGCGCCGCGCACCTGGTGCACGCCAAGGTCGCTCACCGCACGAAACAGCGGCAGATCGAAACCGTCAACCGCGAAGGCGGCCGTCGGTTCATCCTGCTCGCCCTTGCCCTGATCCTCACCGCGGTCATCGTGACCGTCGTGATGTTCAAGGCCTTGTATCTCGTCCTCGGCGGATAGCTGCGCACCTGCGCAGCTCTCGCTTACATCTTCCGTCCGCGCGCAACTGGCCCGGCCCGGAGGCCTAAACCAGTCGCGCCCGAACGAAATCTGCTGCGCGATAGCTTGCGCAGGAGCGCAGCTTTTCGAGCGCGTACGGGCTAAGAAGCTGGCGCGTCGGGCGACGCGTCTGCAGGGGCGCTTGCACCGTTGTCGGCGCCGCCCTCTTGGGCCTGCAGCTCGACGTACACCTCTTTGCGATGCACGGTGGTGGAGCGGGGCGCGGTGATGCCGACGCGGACTTTGCCGCCGCCGATCGCAACGATCTCGATCTCGACGTCATCGCCGATCACGATGGCTTCGCCGGGTTTCCTGGTGAGAACGAGCATTGGTGGAAGGGTGCGGGAACACCCGACCGTCCGTCGATCCAAGCACGACCGGGCGATAGGTGCAACCACCGCGAGCGTACTCGAATAGCCGGAGCCACACGGCCAGCCAGGGTGCCCGGCCACCGGTTGCTCAAGTAACCTGCGCAGCGATGGCTAGACGATCACTGCGTCCCCAACTGAATCAGATCCGAACCTGGGTGCGCCAGGGCCGGACTGACGCGTGGATCGCCCATCAGCTCGAAGCCACGGTGCAGCAGATCTCCGCCTTCAAGGCAGAGAACGACCTCACCGAGGGCACGACCGAAGAAGCGCAGGCCGCAAGTCCTGCGAGCGAGGTCGACCTCCGCGCGGAGGACGACGCGCTCATCGCGAAGGAGCTTGAGGCGGAGGCCGCCCGCCGCGCCGAGGAAGAAGCCGCAGCAAAGGTGAAGGCAGAAGCCGAAGCCAAAGCGAAGGCCGAAGCCAAGGCTGCAGCCGGCGACACCGACGACGAGGGCGACGAGGATGCCGAAGCTGGCTCCCGTCGCCGCCGCCGCGGCCGCCGCGGGGGCCGAGGCCGCCGCAGCTCCGAGACGACGTTCGAGGCGAGCTTCGACCATGGCGAAGAGGGGTACGGCCTGTGGCTCGACCCTGCCGTGGCCGACAGCGCCGTATACGCAGAGCACTGGGCCGGGCATCGCCCGATCGAAGTGACCTTCGAAGCTGACCAGATCATCATCCGGCGCTACGAGCCGGGTAGCAAAGCCGCCGACGACTCCTCGGAGCCGGTCGGCGCCTCCACCGGGGACGCATAAACCCAAGGGCCCGCCCCGCGGGCCCGAGCGCGCACGGAGACCTCTGGTTCGCCCGGAGCGTCTCCGCTCGTCCTCAGTTGATGATGCGGCCGATCTCGAACCTGTCGGCGCCGATGCGGCGGCCGCCGCCGACGTCGCGGGCGAAGCGGGCGTAGCGGCCGTAGGCGGCGTCAACCGCAAAGCTGGGTGCCCAGGACCACGGGTCTTCGGGGGCGTGCTGGACGAGCAGGTCGACGGCCCAGTCGGTGCCTTGCTCGTAGTGGCGGACGAGCTCGTCGAGGCGGAAGGGGCGGCCGACTTGGCGGCGGAGGTCTGCGATGAGGACGTCGGCGAGGTCGTCGAGCAGTTGGCGCCGAGCGATGGGTTCGCGGCTGACGCGGCGCTCGGCTTCGAGCCACTCGGTCAGTCGGGCGTCGTCGTGCACGCCAGTCAGGCTAGCTGAGCCGTCGCCCGCTCTCTGCTGTGCCCTGAGACGCCGAGAATCGACGCACAGCGCCATTCCACTGCTTTAAGGCTGCGGGAGGTCTTCGATCACGTACGAGCGCTCAGAGGGCCCGATCAGGCCTTGGCGGCGTGCCTGCTCTTCGAGGCCGGTGCCGCGGCTGATCTCGCGGCTTTGCGCTTCGAGGCGTCGCTGCTCAGCTTGGAGCTTGACGAGCTGCTGCCGGGTCTGCTGCGCGCGGTCTTGGGTGCCGAGGTAGTCGCGGGCTGGCGGAATCGCGAGCCAGACGCACGCGGCGACGCAGAGCGCGAGGAAGATTCGAGCGAACCGGTCGGGCCGCAGCGTGACGCGCGAGGCGTGTGGTGCTGCTGCGGCGGGCCGGTCCATGGCCGCGTGCTTCGACGGTGCCCGCCGGCTCCCTGCCGGCGACGCGGCCGGCAAGGAGTCGTGCGGACGAACGTTGCCGCTACGAGCGGAAGACCGAGCGGCCGGGGTAGACGGCGGCGGAGCCGAGGGCTTCTTCGATGCGCAGCAGCTGGTTGTACTTCGCCACGCGGTCGGAGCGGGACGGCGCGCCGGTCTTGATCTGCCCGGCACCGGTGGCGACGGCGAGGTCGGCGATGGTGACGTCTTCGGTTTCGCCGGAGCGGTGGCTCATGACGGCGGTGTAGCCGGCTTCGTGCGCGAGGCGGATCGCTTCGAGCGTCTCGGTGAGCGTGCCGATCTGGTTGACCTTGATGAGGATCGAGTTGCCGACGCCGAGGTCGATGCCGCGCTTCAGGCGCTCGGGGTTGGTGACGAAGAGGTCGTCGCCGACGAGCTGGACCGTGTCGCCGATCTTGTCGGTGAGGGCCTTCCAGCCGTCCCAGTCCTCTTCGTTCATGCCGTCCTCGATGGAGAGGATCGGGTACTTGCCCGCTTTGTCGGCCCAGTAGTCGGCGAGCTCCTGCGAGGTGAGGGAGCGGTTCTCGTGCTCGAGCACGTAGACGCCGTCCTTGTAGATCTCGGAGGTGGCGGGGTCGAGCGCGATGGCGACGTCGACGCCGGGCTTGTAGCCGGCCTTCTCGATGCCGTCGACGAGCACCTGCAGTGCCTCTTCGTTGGAGGAGAGGTTCGGCGCGAAGCCGCCCTCGTCGCCGGTGGACGTGGCGAGGCCGCGGCCGGCGAGCAGCTTCTTGAGGTTGTGGAATACCTCGGCGCCGACGCGCAGGCCCTCGGAGAACGACGTGGCGCCGACGGGGACGACCATGAACTCCTGGAAGTCGACCGAGTTGTCGGCGTGGGCGCCGCCGTTGAGGACGTTCATCATCGGCACGGGCAGCGTGGCGGCCGACGGCCCGCCGAGGTAGCGCCAGAGCGGTTCGCCGGCGTCGACGGCGGCGGCTTTGGCCACGGCAAGCGACACGCCGAGGATCGCGTTGGCACCGAGGCGCGACTTGGTGGGCGTGCCGTCGGTGTCGATCAGGACCTTGTCGAGGCCGGCCTGGTCGGTCGCGTCGAAGCCCTTGACGGCCTCGGCGAGCTCGCCGTTGACGTTGGCGACGGCGGTCGTGACGCCCTTGCCGAGGTAGGCGTCGCCGCCGTCACGCAGCTCGGTGGCTTCGAATTCGCCGGTCGACGCGCCCGAGGGCACGGCTGCGCGGGCGAACGCGCCGCTGCTGAGCGTGACGTCGACCTCGACGGTCGGGTTGCCGCGGCTGTCGAGGATCTGCCGGGCGTGGACGCTCTGAACCGTGCTCATCGTGTTCCTTGTTCTGGTGACGGTGATGTGGGTGGGATGGCGCGTGACCGAAGGCGCGCGGTGGTCGCGCGCAGCGCCAACTCGGGATCGAGGCCGCGACGGCGCGCGGCATCCACGAGGACGAACAGATCATCCCCGAGTGCGGCGAACGCTGCGGTGTCGTCCTCGGGGAGTTCGAGGCTGCGGCCGGAGAGACCGAGCGATTCGAGCGGGTCGCCGCCGGCGTGCGCGACACGCCGCTGGCTCTTGCGAGCGAGCAGCAAGGCGGGGAGCAGCTCGGGCACTTCGCCGAAGAGGCCGCCGCGGCGGCCTTCCTCCCCGCGCTTGATCTGCTCCCAGGTGGAGCGGACTTCGCCGGCGGTCTCGGCGACGGCTTCGCCATACACGTGGGGGTGTCGGCGTACGAGCTTGCGAAAGAGGCCCGACGCGACGTCGCTCAGACTCGACACGCCGCGCTCTTCGAGCAGCAGGGTGAGAAAGAAGACTTGGAAGAGCAGGTCGCCGAGCTCATCGGCAAGGTGCGCGTCTTCGCCTGCCATGGCGGCATCGGCGACTTCGTAGGCCTCGTCGAGCGTGTGCGGGACGATCGTGCGCTCGTCCTGGACGCGGTCCCAGGCGCACTCCACGCGGAGTTGCCGCACCAACGCATCGAGGGCGGCCAGCGTCGCCGCTGTACCGCCCTCGGCGGGGAGCACGGGCGGGCGGACCGGCCCGGCTCCCTCAGTGGTCATCGGTTGCTACTGCGCCGGTGCCTGCTGCGCCTGCTGCGCTGCGGCGGCCGGGTCGATCTGCTGTGCAGCGGGGTCGACGGGCGTGGTCGGAGCGAACTGCGGGATGCCGGCACCCGGGGGCGGGGTCGGCTTCTCCTGCTGTGCTTCCTGCTCCGCAGAGGCACCCGCGTCGCCGCCGCAGGCGACGAGGTCGTCGCGGTCGCTGTCGCACGAGGTGCGCGCGGCCCAGCGAGCGAGGAAGAGCGAACGGAAGCGGTTGAGGGCCTTCTGCTGGTTCTCCTGCTGGAGCGCCTGCTTGAGCTGCGGCTCGAGCTCCTTGAAGACCGGCTGCTTCTCCTCGTTGATGTTCTGGACCTTGACGATGTACCAGCCGAGCGAAGTCTTGATCGGGCCGAGGAGCTCGCCGGACTTCGCCTTGAAGACCGTGCCGCCGAACTCCGGCGGCTGCTGATCGGCGGTGGTGGCGAGCACCTTGCCGCCCTGGTCCTTGGTGGCGGCGTCGGTCGAGTACTTCTTCGCGACGTCGGTCCAGCTCTGGCCAGCGGCGAGGGCGGCCTTCGCAGCTTTGGCGTCGGCCTCGTTCTTCGCCTTGATCAGGCGCAGGTCGCGGGTCTCCGGCTGCACGTAGGTGTCGCGCTTGCTCTCGAAGTAGCGGCGCACCTCGATGTCGGTCGGCTCCTTCACGCTCTCCTGCAGCTCGGCCACGATCTTCTTCTGGGCGACGTTGCCGGCCAGGATGAACTTGACGTCGTCGGGGGTGAACCCGGACTGCTTGAGGAACTGCTTGTAGCCGGCTTCGTTCTGGAACTGCGTGGCGATCGCGTTCTTGAGCTCGAGCTCAAGCTCGGCCTTGCGGATGTCGAGCCCGCGGGATTCGGCCTCAGCTTGGATCCAGCGCTGGTTGATGCCGTTCTGCATCGCCTGGTTCGAGATCTGCTCGTACTGCTCTTCGCACTGCTTCTTCAGATCGTCGTCCGACGTCTGCTTGCGCTGGCTGTCCTTCGGGATGTCCTTCTTCTTCTCGGCGATGCACGCCTTGAAGTCGGGAGCGACCAGCGGAGTGACCTTCGCGACTTCGGTCTGCTGCGCCTGCGACAGCGCGGCACCGAAGAAGCGCTTGTACTGCGCCTCGCTGAACCTCAGGTCGCCCGAGTCGGTCTTGACGACGGCAACGTCGCCCTCCTGCGGTCCGCCACAGGCGGCCAGCGAGAGGGAGACGACCGGCAGGATAAAGAGCAGGGATCGGCGAGCGGTCATCACGGTTCGCGGATACTACCCATGCTCGCGCCGCGATGACGTCGGTCACAGTTCCACGACGTGCGACGCGGCGGAGCGCGCCGGTCGCCGGTGCCGTTCGCGCTGCTCAGCGCCACTTTTAGGCGCGTCGGCAACCGGTCGAACGCGAACCTCCGCAAGCCGCAGTGCCGAGGCGTCGCGACGTCAGACGGCGGCGCTCGCCGCCTGCGTTGCGCGCTCGCGCGTCTCCTCGACCGCGGCCAGCACACCCTCGGCGAACGACACGAGCCCGGCAGCCAGCTCGGGCCCTTCGGGCAGGCGAGCCGTCACCGTCGAGCGGCCCGAGTCGAAGGTCACCCCGTCGACGTCGCCACGAAGGCGGCGCAGCCCGGCCGAGTCGAGGTCGATCGGCGTTGCGGTGATCTTGCCGGCGCGCACGCCCACGGTGCGGGCACCGGCGCGGCCGAGCAGGATGCGGGCCTGCTGCAGGTGCAGCAGGTTCTCGAGCGGCTCGGGGAGCTCTCCGAAGCGGTCGGTGAGCTCGTTCCGGAGCGAGAAGATCTCCTCGATGCCCACCGCGCCGGCGATGCGGCGGTGCACGTCGATCTTGGCCTGCTCGTAGCCGATGTAGCCGGCCGGGACGTACGCGTCGAGGGTCACGTCGAGGCGGACGGGCTCGAACTCGTCCTCGTCGCCCTCTTCCCCTGTGCCGCCCATCGCGCGCACGGCCTCGTCGATCATCGTGAGGTACAGCTCGAAGCCGAGGGCCGCCACGTGACCGGACTGCTCGTCGCCGAGCAGGTTGCCGGCGCCGCGCAGCTCCAGGTCGCGCATCGCGATCTTGAGGCCGGCACCGAGGTCGGAGTGGTCGGCCAAGGCGGAGAGCCGCTGGGCGGCCTGCTCGGTCAGCTCGCTCGCGCTCGGGTACAGCATGTAGGCGTAGGCCTTGGCGGCGCTGCGGCCGACGCGTCCGCGGATCTGGTGCAGCTGCGAGAGGCCGAACAGGTCGGCGCGATCGATGATCAGCGTGTTGGCGCTCGGCACGTCGATGCCGGTTTCGATGATCGACGTCGAGACGAGGATGTCGGCCTCGCCGCGGACGAAGCTCATCATCTTCTCCTCCAGCTCGGTCTCGTCGAGCTGGCCATGCGCGACGACCACGGTCGCGCTCGGCACGAGCCCGCGCAGCCGCTCGGCCGTCTCGTCGATCGACTCCACGCGGTTGTGCAGGAAGAAGACCTGGCCGCTTCGACCGAGTTCGCGCTCGATCGCCATCTTGACCTGCTCCTCGTCGTACTCGCCGACGATCGTCTTGACGGCGCGGCGCCCTTCGGGCGGCGTGGCGATCACGGAGATGTCGCGGATGCCCGCGAGGCTCATCTGGAGCGTGCGCGGGATCGGCGTGGCGCTCATCGCAAGCACGTCGACCCGAAGCCGCAGCTGCCGCAGCAGCTCCTTCTGCTTCACGCCGAAGCGCTGCTCCTCGTCGAGCACGATCAGGCCGAGGTCCTTGGGCCGCACGTCTTTGCCGAGCAGGCGGTGCGTGCCGACGAGGATGTCGACGGCGCCCGTCGAGAAGCCCTCGATCGCCTTGTCGGCGTCGGCCGAGGAGCGGAAGCGCGAGACGAGGTCGACTTTGAACGGGTAGTCGCGCAGGCGTTCGGAGAAGGTGCCGAAGTGCTGCTGGGCGAGGATGGTGGTCGGCGCGAGGATCATCACCTGCTTGCCGTCGGCGACCGCCTTGAACGCCGCACGCAGCGCGACCTCGGTCTTGCCGAAGCCCACGTCGCCGCAGAGCAGGCGGTCCATCGGCCGCGTCGACTCCATGTCTTCCTTGACGAACTCGATCGCCTCGAGCTGGTCGGCCGTCTCGCGGTGCGGGAAGCGCGCTTCAAACGCGGTCTGCCACTCACCGTCGCGGGGGAACATGTGGCCCTGGCGGCGCTTGCGCTCGGCGTAGAGGTTGAGCAGCTCGCCGGCCAGCTGCTGGGCGGCCTTGCGGGCGCGGGCCCGCATCGTCTCCCACGACTTGCCGCCGAGCTTGGAGAGCGGCGGGTGCGCGCCGTCGGCGCCGACGTAGCGGCTGATCTTGGCCAGCTGCTCGGTCGGCAGGAAGACGCGGTCGCTGCCTTGAAACTCGAGCTCGAGGTAGTCGCGAGTGACCCGTGCGACCGTCTTGGTGTCGAAGCCGGCGAACCGCGCGACGCCGTGGTCCTCGTGGACGACGATGTCGCCGATGCGCAGGTCGGCGAACGAGCGCAGGACGCCGCGGCCGCGGCGCTGGTTCTCGGCTTTCGTGCGCCGACGCCGGAGCAGGCGCCGCACCGGGATCACGGCCAGTTTGAGCGACGCGGCGATGAAGCCGTCGCTGAGCGGCGAGACGACGAAGTCGACGGTGCCCGTGACCGGGTCGCGCATCTCGGTCGTGACGAGCATCCCGTCGCCCGTCGGCTCAAGCCAGCGGTGTTTGATGCGCGCAAGATTGAACGCCGCTCGCTCGCCCTCGCCGCGTTGCGGCCATGCCACGACGACGCGGTAGCCGGAGCGCACGAGCTGCTCGAGCTGGCCCTCGGCCTCGCCGAGCGTGGCCGCCATCGAGTCGGGCGCCTGCCCGCGAATCTCGGGTGCGCCGTCGTGCTCGCCGGTGAGCTCGAGCTGCAGCACCTTGCGCTCATTGAGCTCGGAAAGCAGCACGTCTGGGTCGAGGTAGAGGCGGCCGGCGTCGTCGGCGTGGATCGTCGAGCTGACCTCGAGCGCATGCTCCGCAACGGCGTTGCGCAGTTCGACGTCAGACAGCACGACCACGCCGGCGTCGC
Source organism: Actinomycetes bacterium (assembly GCA_023429855.1). Taxonomy (GTDB): domain Bacteria; phylum Actinomycetota; class Thermoleophilia; order Solirubrobacterales; family Solirubrobacteraceae; genus JAGIBJ01. The sequence continues at coordinate 10,648 of JAEZDB010000178.1, read as the reverse complement.
CGATCAGGCTGAGCGGCGAGACGAAGCGGTCGAGCGGCAGCAGCTCGGAGATGTCGGGGCGCTCGCTTTCGGCGCCTGCCGCCATCTCCGGCGCGACACGCAGCTCGGCCGACAGCTCGGCGGCCGGCGCGATCTCGACCTCCTGCAGCTCGGCGATCGAGCGCTGGGTGAAGGTGGAGAAGGAGCGGATCGACTCGATCTCGATGTCGAACAGGTCGATGCGGACGGCGTTGTCGGACGTCGCCGGGAAGAGGTCGAGCAGGCCGCCGCGGATCGCGAACTGGCCACGGTCCTCGACCTGCTCGACGCGCTCGTAGCCACGGTCGACGAGCTCCGTCGAGAACTCGTCGAGGTCGATCAGGTCGCCCTTGCGCAGGCAGGTCGAGTGCGGGCGCAGCGCCGGGTCCGGGATCAGCTCGGCCAGCGCCGCGGCGCTCGCGACGATCACCGGCGGCGGCGCTTTGGAGGCGACGACGTCGTCGGCGTTCGTGGCGTCGACGAGGGCGTCGATCGCCGCAATGCGCAAGCCGATCAGGTGCGGTGGCGGCGCCAGGTGCGACTTGTAGGCCACACCGCGCGCCGGGTACCAGCGGGCCCGCTGCGGCGCAAGCCACGCCGACAGCTCGTGGGCGAGCTCCCGCGCTTCGTCTTCACCCGAGCAGACGACGAGGAGCGGCTCGTCGCGGTCGGCCGCGAGCGACGCGATCACGTAGGGCCGCAGCGTCTGGCTGACGACCGCGGTTCCGCCTTCGAGCACGGCCTTGCCCTCGGGGGTCCGGTCCAGGTGGTCGAGCAGCGGGCGCAGGGTCATGCCGGTGGAGGAGTCTAGGTGGCTTCCCGTTCAGCTGCCGCTGGCCTCGCGCCTGACCTGCAGCAGCTCGGCGACGAGCTGGCTCGCAGCCTGCGCCGCCTGCACGGGCTCGTCGCCGCGGGAGCGCGCGGCCACGTAGGCGACGGTGAAGGTGTCGCCGGCGCCGGTCGCGTGGACCCCGGTGACCTCAAACGGCGCGGGGATGTGGACCCGCTCGCCGTCGAGGAAGACGTCGCAGCCCTTCGAGCCATGCGTGACCAGGATCTCGGGCACGCCGAACGCCCGCGCGTGCGCCGGCCGGAAGCTGCCGCTCGTGAGGACCTCTGCCTCGTCGTCGGCGAGCTTGAGCACCTGGATGCCGGCGAGCACGGCCGGGTCGAAGTCGGCGTCGGCGCGCAGCGGCCCCGCCTCCCCCACGCGCACAAGACCCTGCCCGTCGAAGGCGACGCGGTGCCCGAGCTCGACGAGCCGCGCGATCGCCGCCGGTTCGAAGTCCGATCGCAGCAGCGGCGCGACGTGGACCCACTCGGTGTCGATCTGGGCCGCGTCGATGTGCGCGGCGCCCCAGGTCGGGCCGACGGCGTCGACGGTCATCGTGCGGTGGTCGCCCTGGTAGTGCATGCCGAAGGCGCTGGTTACCTCGGCCGGCAGCACAGTGACCGGCACGCCCGATCCAGCGAGGACGTCGTCGAACAGCGGCAGATCAGCCGGCGCGGCCCGGGTCACGATCCGGCCAGCGACGCCGGTCGCCTCAAGCGGCATCGCGACGAACGACGGTCCGCCGCCCGGGCTCGGTGCACCGCCGTCGATCCGGTCCACGGCGAGGTTGCCCAGCGACGTGACACCGCGGCCGAGCGCACGGCTCACGGAGCCGCCGCCGTTACGCCGGCCGTCGTGGAGCGCAGGAGCACGTCAGGCCCTTAGGCGGGCGTGACGCTGAGCTCGAGGGTGTTGCCCTCGGTAGCGGCGGGAGACGGCATGATCGGATCCAGTCTGCACCCGACGAAGGCGTCGGTGGCAAAGGTGCTGCGCAGTGTGCCACCTGACGCGCCCAGCTCGCCGCTCCAGGGCAGGGTCGCCGTCGTGGCGGTCTGGCAGGTGCTCCCGATGCCGACCGGGATTTGTCCAATCAGCCGGGCGTCCGTGAGCTGGAACCGCACCGACGTCGGCCCCGCTTGGAAGAACGGCGTCATGCCCACCAGCCGTGCGTCTGGCGTGACGACACGCGCCGAAAGCTGGGCGGTCAGCGGCAGCTGTCCGGTCGTCCGCGGCCGGACGGTGACGTCGTCGAACACGAGCGACGCCGTGACCACCTCGCCGCTGCGCGTCGTCGTCATCGTCCCGGCCACTGGCACCGACGCGCGCAGGGCCTTGAGCCGCAGCCGGCCGCGGAGCTGCCAGCGTTTGCCCACCAGCGCGGCCGGGCAGGCGCTCTCGGCGCAGGTGTCGTTGAGCAACACGGCCCCCTGCTGCGGCGCCAGCGTGACCTTCGTGACCGGCCGCAGCCCTTGACCGTCCGTGCCGTCGATGCCAGTCCAGGCATACATCGTTCGCCCGAGCTCGACGGACCCCGCGACACCCGGCGGGGCGACGATGACGCGACCTCGCGCGAAGCGCCGCTCGAGCATGCCGGTCGCCGACGGCGCCGGGCTGCTGGCGAGTGGCGCCCCGAGATCGGAGGCGTAGCCGTCCCAACCGCGCCCGTAGAGCTCGCAGATGTCGCCCACCATGTCGCCGGGCGCCCAGTTCAGGAGCGTCGCCGCGAGGTTGTACTGGGCGGTCTCCACGTGCGCGGTGTTGCGCGCGGCGGTCTGCACGTCGGCGTCGCCCAGGCAGGATGTGCCGCGGTACGCGTAGAGGTCGGCGGAGTTCGTCTTCTCTTCGAGGACCGCGCGCCCGAGCGCGTGGACCTGCGCGACGAACTGGCGCCGGCGCGCGAAGCTCCAGTGCGTTTCGAGCCCACCGGCGACGAGCCCGTCCGACACCGTGCGCCCTTGGTCGTCGACTCGGCGGCCGTCGATCCAGCCGTTTTCGAGCTCGACGAGGTCGGCGGCCTGGATCAGCCGGACGCCGACGGGGTCGATCGCCAGGCCGCCCCGCGCCGACGCGTCCGCCGTGCTGAAACCGAACGCGCTCCACTTGTAGTTGATCGCGACCTTGCCCTCGTCGGCGGTCAAGATCCCGCGCGACCGCAGCCCCTCGATGCCAGCCCGCAGGTCGGTGAGCATGGCCACCATCCCGTCGGTCCACGCTTGCTTCGTGAACGGCAGGCTCGACCACAGGTCGCGGCCGAAGACGGGCGCGCCCGTCTCAAGCAGGGCGACCGCCGACGGGGCATCGGGCGAGGCGTCGGTCTGCAGGTCGCCGAGCACGTCGTCGAGCCAGAGGCCTTTCACGTTGCCGCGTCCGTTCGGGGCCCAAGCGTGGTTGCCCGACTGGCACGCGAGCAGGTCGAGCGCACCGTAGATGCGCGGGTCGATCATCGCTTGGCACGCGTTGCTTGCTGGGTCGACGATCCCCTTCGTCGCCCAGTCGGCGCCGTAGAGCCAGAAGGCGCGAGCCTCGGGGTCGGCGACGTTCAGGAGGGGCTGCGAGCAGCCTCGCGCCCGGGTGCAGTCGTAGTTGATCGCGGCCGGCGTGCCGTCTCGCAGGTTGACGAAGAACCGCGCGGTGCTCGGAGCCGTATGCAGACCCAGGTCACGCAGATAGGCGGTGCTCTTGCGATAGGCCCACGCATTCGGGTGCCAGTTGCGCGGCGCCCAGCTCGTGGCCCAGTCGGTGCCGATGTCGAGCACCACCGCGCCGAACCGCGTGGTGAACCACCGTTGCGAGGCGCTGGCCGGCGCGTCGGCCGTCCACGCGTCGGCGGCGCCCACGTACGCGGGCCGGTCGGCGGGGGTCGAGCGCTTGACGAGCGGCACGGGCGCCGCGGCCGCCGAAGCGACCGCAAGCGAACAGAAGGCGACGAGAACCGCTGCGGTCAGCCGCGCGGCGCGACCACAGGGCAACACGCGCCGCAAGCTACCAAAACGCGGCGTTTCGTCCTAACGCCGATCGGTCGCGACCTGACGGCGCATCAGCGGCGGCGCTGGCCGCCGGCCTCAAGCGTCGTGCGCCCGTCGATGACCGACTCCACGAGGTCGGCAGCGTCGCCCACGAGGCGCGCCACCTCAGCCGCGGGCTCGCTGAACTTGCCGAGCACCCAAGCCGAGACGATCTCTGGATCGGTGGAGTCGGGCCGCGACACGCCGATCCGGATCCGACCGAAGTCGGGCGTCCCGAGCTGGGCCTTCATCGACTTGAGGCCGTTGTGACCAGCCAGTCCGCCGCCGAGGCGGGCACGCAGGTCGCCGAACTTCAGATCGATCTCGTCGTGGATCGCCAAGACGTGGTCGACCTCGACGTTGTAGGCGCCGCGAGCCGGGCTGGCGGCTTCGCCGATCAGGTTCATGTAGGTCTGCGGCCAGAGCAGGGCGACGCGCGGGCCGCCCGGCATGGTGCGGCCCTCAGCGACCTGAGACTTGAAGCGCAGCTTGCGGTCGCGCTTCAGGCCCCAGCGGCGCTCGAGCTCATCGAGCACCATCCAGCCGATGTTGTGCCGGGTACGCGCGTATTGCGTACCCGGGTTGCCGAGGCCGACCAGCAGCCAGTCGGCCGGCGGCGTACCGCCGAGCCGCATGACGGCTTAGGACTCGTCGGAGGCGGCTTCGTCGCCCTCGCCCTCGCCCTCAGCAGCGTCGTCGGCTGCGGCAGCAGCCTTCGAGCCGCGCGAGGCGACGATGGTGACGACGGCGATCTCGTCGGCGTGCTCGGCCACGATCGAAACGCCTTCCGGCGGCGTGATGCGGTTAAGCAGGAAGGTGTCGCCGAGGTCCATCCAGGACACGTCGGCCACGAGCGACTCGGGGATCGCCGTCGGCAGCGCGGAGATGGTCGTCTCCCGGAGCTGGTGGTCGACGACGCCACGGCCGATGACGCCCGGCGCGTCCTCGAGGCCCTTGAGCTCGATCGGCACGACAGCCTCGATCGGCTGGTTGAGGTCGACGCGGAGGAAATCGACGTGGGTGACTTCGCCGCGGACAGGGTGACGGTCGGTCGACTTGATCAGGACCGGAACCTGCTCACCATCGAGCTCGACGTTGAAGAGCGCAGACGAGTCGATCAGGACGAGGCGCAGGTCGGCGGGCTGCACCGCGACCGACTTGGGATCCTGGTCGAGGCCGTAGAGCACACCCGGGATCGTGCCCGTGCGGCGGAGGCGACGCGCATCACGCGAGTTGCCGGCCTCGCGGGACTGGATGGGGAGGGTAAGCGTGTCGTTGGCCATAGCGGCGGTAGATGGTAGCGATTTCTCGGCCAAGACTGCCCCTCCCTCTGATCGGACGCCGCGAGACCCGATATGCCCGCACGCCCACCACTCATGCCCGCGGGCGGGCGATAGGCTGCAGGGCGTGTTTCTCGTGCGCGCCCCCATCTCGATCGGACTGGGCCTCCTCGCCCGCAAGGGCGCCGAACGCCTGAACGCCGCAGCCCTCGGTCGCGTCGACGGCGTGCCGGGCACCGACCGCCCGGAAGCCAAGGACCTCTCGGTCAAGTTGCGCTACGTCCTGCTGGCCGCGACCATCGAGGCGGTCGTCTTCGCCGTCACGAAGGCGCTCGCCGACCGCGGCACCGAGAAGGCCGCGCTTGCGCTCACCGGCAAGAGCGCCCACAAGAACTGATGCGGCGCGCGAGCGCAGGCCGATGACGCCCGCGGGCGCCGGCGAGCGGGTCCAAGCCCGGCTCGGCCTCCGCGACGACGAGCTGTGCGACATCCTCGGCCTCTCGCCTGTGCAGCTGCTGGCCGGCGAAGCCGACCTGCTCCCACAGACCGCCGTGCTCGACGAGCTCCTGCGTGCCGCCGGCGAGCAGGTGAGCGGCGAGGGCATCCAACGCTGGGTGCGCGCGTCGGGCCCTGCCGGGACGCCCTTGGAGCATTTGCTCGCCCACGACTACGGCGCCTTCGAGACCGCGCTCGAGACGCTCCTCAGCCGCGGCTTCGTCGTGCGCAAGCGCGGAGCCTGACGCGCCTCGGGCAGGATGCGCAGCCTGAGGTGGCGCGCCCCCGGCTTAGTGTTTCGCCAGGCCCGCGAGGACGAGCTCGCCGAGCCGCTGGCCTCCGCCGGGCATGATCTTCTCGGCTTCGCGGGCAGCGCGGAACAGGAACCTCAGGTCGTTGCCCGACGCGTCGTCGCGCAGGGCGCCAGCCTGCTGGGCGCTGTCGATCAGGTGCTGCAGCGCTTCGCGCGCACCTGCTCGGGCAGCCTCGGTGTCGGCTCGCCCCGGGCCGAACTCCCAGCACATCTTCGTCACGCGGTCGTGGACGCACTCCTCGACGGTCGCCTCGATGACGCCGAGCAGCGCACCCATCGGATCGTCGGTGCCTGCCGCCGCCCGGTAGCGCGCTTCGAGGGCGCCTAGCCGTTCGACGATCAGCGCCGCGACGACGTCGTCCTTCTTCCCAATCTGGCGATACAGGCTGCCGACGCCAACGCCAACGGCCTTCGCCAGCTCCGGCATCGGGAACTCGAGCCCCTCGCGAGCGAAGAGCTCGCCCGCGACCCTGAGGACGCGGGCGCGCTTCTGCTCGCTCGTCAGCGAGATCCAAGCGGGCGACGACGCAGACCCAGTAGCCGGAATCGACATTCCGATTACCCTATCGCGCTGCCGATCGGAATGCGACAGCGCCAGCTTTGCACTGGCGCCGAACCACCTACGCTAGTTCGCGCGCAGGCGCTTGGTGACCGCCGTGCCGGTGGCGGGCTTGAGCGTGACGACCGCGACGAGGGTCTTCTTCTTCAGCTTCTTGCCGTCGGACGTGAGCTTGAGCTTGATCGGCGCGGTAGCCCCGGCCTTCACCGAGTACCTGCCGGCAGCGAGCTTGCGCACCTTGGCAGCACCCCGCCCGACCTTCAGCTTCTTCGCGGAGTTGATCACGGCCGAGCCGGTGCAGTCGGGCCCGCCCGACGGGCACGAGACGCTGACAAGTACCGCCGCGCTTCCGAACTTCAGCGAGGGCGAGGCGAGCGCGAGCGCGCCGGCCGCCAGTGGCTTCGTGGCGGCCGGCGGAGCAGGCGCAGCCGCGGGCGGAGCACCCGCCCCGCCGGCAGGCGCAGGCGCTGCCGGAGTCGGAGTCGGAGTCGGAGTCGGATTCGGAGTCGGAACCGTGGGCGTCGCCGGCGTCTGCGGCGTTGGCTGCTCCGCTACCGGCGCCGCGGCGAAGACCGAGCTCACGATCGTCGAGGCCGCGCCAGGGGTGAAGGTCGAACCGAGCGCCTGCGGATCGGGCGTCGTGCCCGGCTGGCAGTCGATCGTGAGCGACACGCCGCTGATCGAGCCGCGGATCCACAGGCTGCCCTTGGGCTGGACCGTCGCATTGTTCTCGCCGCCCGGAATCGCCGGGAGGCTGCCAGCTGGCGCCTGCGCGATCGCGATCGTGGCGCCGGCATCCGGCGCGTGCCAGGTGCTGGCCGGCGCAGGGTCAAGAGTGAGCGACGGACTGCTGAGCCTGTAGGCAAGGCCCGTGAACGTGACGCTGAAGCCGAGCTTGCCGGTCGTCTTGAGGACCTGTGGCGCGTCCGTGCTGCCGTTCCCGGCGACCGCCATCCAGGCATCGACGGTCACGTTCTTGCGCCCGGTGCCCAGCGCGATGCCGATCACCCCGGCGTACGGATCCAGCTTGGCCGGCAGCCACGACGGAATCGTCACGGTCGGCTGAATCGCACTGACGTTCAGATTCCGGCCGTCCTGCGTCGCAGTCGCCGAGAGTTCAAGCGGCAGCGTCCCCCACTGGCCATCGGACCCGCCGCAGGCGTTGTTCGAAAGGACCGGAGCGGCGCTCGCGGCGGTCGGCGCAGCAAGCGCGAGGACGGCAGCAGCGGCAGCCGGGAGCAGGTGGCGTGCACTGGGAGACATGCCTCACAGAGTAGACCGGACCGCTAATTACCGGAAGACGGCAAATCGCTCATTGAGCATTGCTCAACGGAGTCGTGCCAGTCCCATACCTGCCGGCCGCGCCATCAGGCGCCGAGCCGCCTGCTCCTTAGAAGAGCTGGTTCTCGCCGTCGAACACTTCACTGACCGAATCGTCGGTGAAGATCGCCCGGATCGAGTCGGTAAGCATGTCGGCCGCCGAGATCACCCGCACGTTGTCGGGCGCGCCGGGGCGCAGCGGAATCGTGTCGGTGACAACGATCTCCTCAAACGGCGACGCCGCGAGATTCGCGTACGCCTGCCCGGAGAAGACCGGATGGGTCGCCGCGGCATAGACCTTCTTCGCCCCCGCCTCCATCACCGCGCGACCAGCGGCCGCCAGCGTGCCAGCCGTGTCGATCATGTCGTCGACGATCACGCAGGTCTTGTCCTTCACGTCGCCGATCACGTAGCCGATCTCGGCCACCTGCTGCGCAGGGCGGTCCTTATCGAGAATCGCGAGCCCCGCGCCCATCTTCGACGCAAACTTCTTGTTCAGCTTCGCGCGGCCCGTATCCGGCGAGACGATCACCACGTCTTCCAAGTGCAGATCGTTGAAGTACTGCGTGAGCATGAACATCGCCGTCATGTGATCCACAGGACGCTGGAAGAAGCCCTGGATCTGACCGGCATGCAGGTCCATCGTCACGACGCGGTCGGCACCGGCGCTCTCCAGCATCCGCGCGACCATCCGCGACGAAATCGGCTCGCGCGGCGCGCTCTTCTTGTCTTGGCGGGAATAGCCGAAGAACGGCGTGACCGCGATGACGCGGTGCGCCGAAGCGCCAACCGCCGCGTCGATCATGAGCATCAGCTCCATCAACGCGTCGTTCGGCGTCAGACCCGTATCGGGATTGCCGCAGATCGACTGCACGAGGAACACGTCGGCGCCGCGGATCGACTCCTCGTAGCGGCAGTACACCTCGCCGCTCGTGAACGTCTTGAGCGTGACGGGGCCAAGCCCGATTCCAAGATCCTCCGCGATGCGCATGGCCAACCCGGGGTTCGCCCGGCCGCCGAACAACATCAGGGATTTGTCGTAGCCGATTGGGAGCCGCGTAGACAGTCGCGACTCGGTCCCAGGGAGCGTCACGCGGCGATTGTAGAGCGCGGGCCGCCTCGTCGGCGTCGCCCCCAGAGCTCTTCCTGCAATCTGGAAGAAAGGGTGCGACTCGCGCAAGCTAGCCTTGGCGCTCCCCGTAGCCGTCGATGTTGTGCTGACGCGCCCGCGCCACCGCCAGCGCACCCGCCGGCACATCCTTCGTCACCACCGAGCCGGCCGCCGTCCACGCGCCGTCGCCAACCGTGACCGGCGCGATGAAGCTCGTATCGACGCCGCCCTTCACCCCCGCACCGATCGTGGTGCGGTGCTTCTTGCGGCCGTCGTAGTTCGCGGTAATGGTCCCCGCCCCCAGATTGGAGCCCGGACCGATATCGGCGTCGCCGATGTACGAGAGGTGCGGCACCTTCGTGCCCTCGCCGACGACCGAGTTCTTGATCTCGACAAACGTGCCCGCTTTCGCTCCCGCCTCAAGCCGGGCACCAGGCCGCAGATAGGCATACGGGCCCACGCTCACCCCCTCGCCGACACTGGCCCCATCGAGCGTGCTGGCTCGGATCGTCGCGCCGTCGGCGATGACGCTCCCCACCGCCACCGTCCCCTGCCCGATCCGGCAGTCCCGGCCAACCGTCGTACCCGCCAGCAGCTGCACGCCCGGCTCCACAACCGTGTCCTCACCGATCACCACGTCGGCATCGACAACCACTGACGCCGGATCGACAAACGTCACCCCCGCCAAAGCATGCCCGCGGTTGATCCGCTGCCGCGCAAGCACCGCCACCTGCGCCAACTGCCAGCGGTCGTTCACGCCCAAAATCACCGCCGGATCAGCCGCCGCAACCGCCCCGATCGGCCCGCCCGCATCACGCAGCACCGCCAACACATCAGGCAGATAGCGCTCACCCTGCGCATTGTCGGACCCGATCGCCTCAAGCGCCGCCGGCAGCCCCTTCGCCTCAAACGCGTACACCCCGGCGTTCACCTCGCGGATCGCCAACTCCGCCTCCGTCGCATCGCCCGCCTCCTTCGTCTCCACGATCTTCACCAGATCGCCGGCCTCATCGCGCACCAACCGGCCATACCCCGTCGGGTCATCCAACACCGCACCCAGCACCGTCGCCGCAGCCGCCCGCCCCGTATGCCGGTCGACCAACTCCCGGATCGCATCAGCATCGACCAACGGAGCGTCACCCGGCAACACCACCACGATCTCGTGGTCACCAAGCTCCGGCAACGCCGCAATCACCGCACCCGCCGTGCCATCAGTCCGCTCCTGAATCGCCGAAACCACATCAGGCCCCGCCCCGGCAATCAGCTCGTCCAGCGGACGATCCGGCCCCTGCACCACCACGACCCGGCCAGCCCCCGCCCCACGAGCCGCCGCGATCGGCCACGCCGCAAGCGGCCGCCCAGCAATCTCATGGAGCACCTTCGGCGTGCGAGAACGCATCCGCGTTCCCTTCCCAGCAGCAAGGACCACAACAGCAAAAGACACCCGCCGCACGCTAGCGAGCCACCACCCCGAACGCCGACGCGACCGCCAAACCGCCGCCACCAAGACGCGGCCACGAAGAACGCCGCGCCGCGCGTGCGTATTGTCTGCACAGGGCGCCCACGCCCGATGCGCACTGGTGTAACGGCAGCACAGCAGCCTTTGGAGCTGTCAAGTCTTGGTTCGAATCCAAGGTGCGCAAACTTGCGGGGCCAGGTAAAGGCTGGACGCCCGCTGGTGCGGCCGCAAGGACTTGAACCTCGCAGGGCGGGCC
>JAEZDB010000158.1 GCA_023429855.1 Actinomycetes bacterium | reverse complement strand
CCTTCACCGTGAGCCCGAAGCCAGGCACGACGCGCCTCAGCCCCGTCCGCGCCGAGGACCCCGACGGAGGGCCGCCGTGGGCTGTTCGGCTGGGAGCCGCCGAGGCTGGCCTCGTCTGCCTCGGCGTCGGCCAAGTCCAGGGCGGTGCGCTGGGACTCGTCGGACTCGACGGCGTGTTCCGCGCCGTTCCCCCCGTTGGCGCCGACGACTGCGGGGCGCCGCCGACCTCCACCCGAAGCACAGTGCAGACGCGCACGTTCCTGGGCGAGCCGCGCGCTCACGCGGTCACCGTGATCTACGGGCTCCGCGCACCCGACGGCACCAGCGTTCGCGTGCGCTATGCCGACGGCATGACCAAGGTGCTCCCGGTCGCGCCAGACGGCAGCTTCATCGTCGCTCGGCGCGGCAACCTCGCGGCCCTGCACCCGCAGATCGAGGTCGGCCTCCGTGGCGACAGGCTGCAGCGGATCGACCTCGCGCCGTCGAGTGCGGCTGAGCGCCATTTCTCTTCAGAGCGGCCGCTGATCCCTTCGGAGGCACCGCGATGAAGCGCGCTCGACTCGTCCTTCCTGCAGTGCTTCTGGGTACTGCGGCGGCCGTCGCTGTCGCCACCTCGTCTGGCGATCGGGAACCGGATCCCGAACGCGCTGGCATGGTCACTGCAGCGCCGCCGGCCGTCCCGCTCACCCCGGTTGGTGCGCCGCGCCGGCAGGATCCGTCGCCGCCGGTGGGAGATGACCTTCCGCTCGGCAAGGGCGGCGCTCGCGCGATCCCCGGCACCGTCGGCGTGGCGGCACGGGGCGAGGACCCAACTGGCGGCCCGCCGTGGGTGGTCCGCACCTGGCAGCGCCGTGGCGGCAAGGGCGGCCGCGTGTGGTGCACGCAGCTTGGCCGCGAGGTCGACGGCCAGTTCGTGTGGCTGCTTCCGGGCGCACGCGAGGCCGGCCGCGTCCTCCCGCGCGAGTCGGAGACCACCGTCTGCGCAACGACGGCGCCGATCTCGCAGCGGCTAGGTGTGATGGTGGCGTCGTTCGCCGACCGCGACCAGCGCGATCCCGCGGCCCGCATCGCGGCAACGGTGATCTGGGGCGTCGTCGACCAGCGCGTGGACGCGGCACGCTTCGAACATGATGGCCGTAGCTATCCGGTCGCCCCGCAGCGCCATGGGGTGCTGAAGGTGCTGCCCGGCAGCGAGCCGGCGTCGCTGACCACGCTCGTAGTCCGCGATATCGACGGTGGGCGCCGCGAAGCTATCCCACCCGCGTTCTTCGACCTGACCGGACAGCGATCGCGCACGTGGATCAGCACGCCGACCGTGGCCGCTCCCGGTGAGCTGCGGCCCCTGCTGCGGACGGCTCCGCGGCCTGGCGGCATCCAGGTCGGGATCTTCTGGCGACCTCCGCGGCCTGGATTTCCCGCCTGCTTTACCAGTCCGACACCGATGATCGCTGGCCGCGCCGGGGCGGCACTCGACCGTCGCACTGGGCTGCTTCGGCAGACCCAGCAGCCGTGCAATCCACTACCACCGAGGGCGGAGTTTGAGCCGACTGGGCTCAGTGGCGGCTGGACCTCGGGCGACCCGCTACCGGCTGGCACCCGCGAGGCGGACGAAGCCGAGCGCCGGCGTAACGAGCGCCGGATCCAGTACGGCAGCGGCGGAGTGTTGATGGCGTTGCCGCGCGGTGCGACGCTCGTCGAGGTGCGCTCGCCCGTTGGCGTGAAGACCGTGCGCGCCAATCGCCAGCGCATCGCCTGGGTCGGTTGGGAGGGACAGCCCGAGGTACAGCGAGCGATGTTCCCGCCGTTCCCCGGCTCCGCCGCGTGGGAGCGCGAGATCAGAACGGGCCACACCCCAGTGTCGTTCCGGGCGCTGGACGCGCGCGGTCGGCAGGTCGGTCCGACAACCTACATGGGCCAGATGGATTCGTCGCCGGAAGCCGTCCGTAAAGGACGCCGCATGGGCCGTGCGATCGCGCTGACACCCGCCGAGCTCGAGCGCCGCAGCGTGCGCCGTCGGCTCGCAGACCGACCCTAGCTCCTCCGCCCCTGCCATCATCGCCCCCGATGCCTGGCCCCGACGACGCCCGCCCCGCGCTGGTCGCGCCCGACGCGTTCAAGGGCACGTTCACGGCCGAGGAGGTCGCCGACGCGATCGCCGAAGGGCTCGAGGCTGAGGGCGTCGCGGCCGACCGGTGCCCGATCGCCGACGGCGGCGAGGGCACGGCTGCGGTGCTGCGCGGCGCGCTCGGCGGCGACGTGCATGAGGTGCGCGCCCTTGGCCCGCTCGGCGACGAGGTGCTCGCGGAGTTCACCCTGCTCGACCCGCCGCCGGGCCGGCGCCGCGTGCCGCGGACCGCAATGCTCGATATGGCGAGCGCGAGCGGGCATGGGCTGGTGGCGGAGGCCGATCGCGACCCGCTGGCAGCAACGACGTTCGGCACGGGCCAGCTGATCGCCGCGGCCATCGATGCGGGCGCCGAGCTGGTGCTCGTTGGCTGCGGCGGCTCGGCCACCGTCGACGGTGGCGCCGGCGCCCTCGAGGCGCTCGGCGACGCAGGCGGCCTGCGCGGCGCCAAGCTCACCTGCCTCACCGACGTCCAGACCACCTGGGCCGCCGCTCCCGCCACCTTCGGCCCGCAGAAGGGCGCGAGCGACGACGACGTCGCCGAGCTTCAGCGGCGCCTTGCCGCCCTGGCCAGAACCTTCCCCGTCGACCCGACGAGCATCCGCGGCGCGGGCGCAGCCGGCGGTCTCGCGGGCGGACTGCACGCGGCGCTCGGCGCGACGCTGGAGGCCGGCGCGTCCTTCGTGCTGAACGCCCTCGGTACCGATGCGCGCATGCGCGCCTCCCAGTTCGTCGTCGTCGGCGAGGGCCGGATCGACCGCACGACGCTCAGCGGCAAAGGCCCTGGCGAGCTGGCGACCCGCGCGCGCCAGGGCGGTGTCCCCTGCCACGCGGTGGTCGGATCGAACGCGATCAGCGCCTTCGACGCCCGGATCATCGACCTCATGGAGATCCTCGAGGCGACGACCCGCGACGAGCTCGTCGCCGCCGGGCGCCGCCTCGCCCTGCGGTGGGGGGGGGGGGT
>JAEZDB010000010.1 GCA_023429855.1 Actinomycetes bacterium | reverse complement strand
TCCGCAAGCTGGTCGCCGTCGCGCGGCAGGGCCTGGCGGGCCTGGCCGACGTCGTCGCCGGCCACGAGACGGTGCTGCTGGTGTGGGAGGAGGGGCGCCGGCCGCCGCACGACCTCGGACTGCGCCTCGCGGAACTGCTCGGAGGTGCATCGACGGCCTCTGTGCGCGAGATCGTCGAGGTGCCCGTGGCCTATGACGGCCCAGACCTCGCTGCCGTCGCGAAGCACTGCGGCATCAGCCCGGAGGACGTCGTTCGTCGGCACCAGGCGGCGACGTACGAAGTCGGCTTCATCGGCTTCGCGCCCGGGTTCGCCTACCTGCTCGGCGGCGATCCAGACCTTCGGCCGCCGCGGCTCGCGTCGCCTCGGACGCACGTCCCGGCGGGCTCGCTTGCGATCGCGGGCGAATACACCGCTGTGTATCCCGCCGACTCGCCGGGCGGATGGAACCTGATCGGCACCGCGAAGGTCCGTCTCTTCGATCTGGGGCGCGAGCCGGCGGCGCTCCTGCGCACCGGCGTCCGCGTCCGACTGGTCGACGCCCCATGACGGCGCGGGTCGGCGCGCCGGAACCGGTCGCGGTGGTGCTCGACCCGGGTGCCCGGACCACGATCCAAGACCTTGGCCGCCCCGGACACGCCCACCTCGGCGTGCCCCCGTCGGGAGCAGCGGACCGCGCGTCGTTCACGCTCGGCAACCGGCTGGTCGGCAACACCGAGGACGCGCCTGCGCTCGAGACGACCCTGCGCGGCCCGAGCCTGCGGCTTCTCCGCGCGGCGACGCTCGTGCTGACCGGCGCACCGGTCGACGCCACGCTGGGCGGCCGCCCGCTCGCGATGCACGCCCCGTTTGCCGCCCGCCCCGGTGACGACCTCGTGATCGGTGCGGCGACGCGCGGACTGCGGACGTACCTCGCGGTGCGCGGCGGGTTGCTCGCCGAACGCACCCTGGGCAGCGTGAGCCACGACGAGCTCACCGGCCTGGGAACCGCGGTGCTGCAGCCCGGCGACGCACTGCACGTCGATCGGCTGGCCCTCGATGCGCCCGCGGTCGACGTGGCGCCGCTCCGGGCGCCCGCCGCGAACCCGACGCTGCGCGTGGTGCTCGGTCCGCGCGACGACTGGTTCGCGCCCGATGCGCTGACCGCGCTGCTCACCGAGTCGTTCGGCGTGACGGACCGGGTGAACCGCATCGGGGCCCGGCTCGCCGGCCCGGCGCTCATCCCGCGCGACGACGCCCAGCTGCGGTCCGAGGGAGTGGCGGCCGGGTCGCTGCAAGTCCCGCCGTCGGGTGACCCGATCCTGCTGATGGCCGATCATCCGACGACGGGCGGGTACCCGGTGATCGCGGTCGTGATCGACGAGGACCTGCCGCTCGCAGCCCAGCTGCGCCCGGGCGACCGCATCCGGTTCGCGCGGGTTGCGCGGCGACCCCAGGCTCCCGACACCGACCGTTTGCCGTAGTTCGGCGCTTCGCTGGCGACGCGTACGCCGTTATGGCCGTATGAACATATGAAATCTCGCGCCCGGGTCTGACCTGGTCACGCCGAGCCCCGTCGGTCGTATTCCCCCGCCAGCACTACGGAAACCGGATTCCGCCTGATGGTGTAAGGGTGTAAGAATTGCAGCGGTCGTTCACGGAACGTTCATTCCGCGCCGGCGATCGGTGGTACGATCGGCGCATCGGAACTGCTCCTTGTTGGGGGGAGCGCTCCGGCAAGCAAGTCAAGCAATTCGCTGAAGCTGGGTCAGCGCCGCACCGCTCTTGAGCGGAGGCGTTGGCACGGGCCGCTGCTGAACGATCGAAGAGAGAGTCGACGTGTCACACGTGCCGCAACCGCAAAACATCGACGACGAGCCCAAGATGCCGGGCCGTCCCACCTTGGTACCCGACCCTCCCGGAGCGGAGGGCGGCGTTGTGACGATCAGCGCCGCCGAGATGGTCCGCCTCACCGGTGTCGGGCGCGAACGCCTGCGCACCTGGGAGCGCCGCCACGATTTCCCGCAGCCAGTGCGCTGCCGCAACAACGTCCGGCGCTACCCGGCCGAGGACGTGCGCCATGTGATCGCTGTGAGTCGCGCGGTCGACCAAGGCGTGCCGCTGCACGAGGCGATCGAGACGACGCTGTCGCAGCGTCATGACGACCCCTCGCTCGGCAGCCTCGGTGCCGCGCTCGACCACGCGCCGACGCCGGCGATCGCGGTCGCCGGCCCCGAGCCGCTCACGGTCGTCTGGACCAACGGCGCGACCACCGCTGCCCCCGATGCTCCCGCCGTCGGCACGAACCTCGTCGACGACATGGCCGCGTTCGGCCCCGGCGCGCGTGCCGCGATCCAGCGCCTCCTGATCGGTGAAGGGTCCGACGTCAGCGTCATCACCCACACCGACTGGATCGGGACGTTCCCGGCTGAGCGCCGCTCGGTCGCATGGCGGGTCCCGCCGGAGATGTCGATGGAAGCCGTCGTCGTGCTCGTGCAGCTGCCCGAAGGCACGGCGGCGCGTCCTGCCGCTGGCGCCCCCGGCGCCTCGGCCGTCGAGCAGGCCGCGGTCTGGGGTTCGGCCGCCCGCGAAGCCCGCAAGGCGCTCCAGCAGGAGCCGGGCCTGGCGAGCGCGCAGCGTGCACTCGCTGAGCTGGTGAAGGGCACGGGCGGCGTCGACGCGTTCCTCGCGACCTTCCACGCTGGGCAGATGCGCACCGCCACGTCGGTGCGCGGCACGATCCAGCCGCAGACGCTGCCGCTTTCGGGCGAGTGCGATGTTGCACGGGCGATCGCGGATGCCGAGGTCGACTGGGTCGGTCAGAGCACGCTGCGCGCGCTCGGTGTGCCGCCGCGGACCGAGGCCGTCGTCGTCCCGATCATCGCGGGACGCGAGGCGATCGGCGGGATGTTCCTGCTGTTCCCCGACGAGCTGCCCTTGGCCGACGTGACCCGCGAGCTCCTGCAGAGCCTTGCGACCACGATCGGCGCCGTGCTCCAGCGCGAGCACCACGCTGCTGCTGCGGCGCACGCCGCCCGCAGCGCCGCCGCCTAACCAGCGGCGCCTGAGTCCGCACCGGCGCGGGCGTGTCTGGGGG
>JAEZDB010000483.1 GCA_023429855.1 Actinomycetes bacterium | reverse complement strand
CGCTGCTGCTGATCGGGCTAGCGGCCACGGCAGTGGCCGTCGTCACGGGGTACGTCCGCAGCGAGCTGCTCGACAGCACGGCGTTCGGCAACCGCGCCGTGGAGGCCGTGCGCGCCGAACCGGTGCGCGCCGAGCTGGCCACCGCGTTCGCCGACGAGGTGATCGCACGCCAGCCCCGCCTGCTCGCCGTGCGCCCGCCGCTCATCTCAGGCGCCGAGTCCGTCCTTGCCGGGCGAGCTGCCGGGGGCGTGGTGTCGCGCAGCGCGGCCGAGCTCCACCGCGCGCTCGTGCTCGATGGCGAGCCGAGCATCGTGCTCGACCTCGCCGACCTCTCCGTCCTGGTGCGCGCCTACCTCGGTGCGACCGGCAACGAGCTTCCAGCGCGCCTCGGTGCGCCTGCGGGCGAGCTGTCGACTCAGCTGGGCACCAGCGAGGGCGCCGCGCAGACGATCAAGGCCGTCCGCCGCGTCGGCGCGGCAGCGCTCATCAGCCCGCTCGTCGCGCTGCTCTGCTTCGCTGGCGCGCTGTGGCTGACGCCCGACCGCCGCGCCACGCTGCTGCGGCTCGGATCAGGGCTCATGCTGCTCGCCGCGTTCATGGCGGCCGCGTTCGTCGTCTTCCGCGAGCTCGTCCTCCCGGGCGCCAACGGCGCTGAAGCGGGCGCCGTCTACGCCGCGGTGTTTGACGCCTTCCTCGGCGACATCCTGCTCTGGCTGCTCGTCGTCGGCGGCGCTGGAGCCCTGCTCGCCGCAGCCGCGGCGACGATGCTCGGCCCGATCGAGGCGCCGGCGCTCCCGCGCGCCCTCTGGGAGGTCGTCCGGCGCGAACCCCGCTCCACCCCGTGGCGGGCCGCACGCGACGCTGGCCTGCTCGCGCTCGGCGTCTTCACCGTGTCGGCCCCGCAGGCGGCGCTGGTCCTCGCGGCGAGCGTCGCTGGCGGGTACGTCGCCGTGTTCGGCCTCGTCGGCCTGCTGTCGGTGCTGCTCGGCCCTGCGCCCGAAGGGGTTGCTCCCGGCCAGGTGCTGCGCAAGCTGCCCGTCACGGTGGCGTGCATCGCGCTTGCCGTGCCGTTCGCCGCGGCAGCCTTCGTGGGCGGCACCGCCGACACCGGTGCGGCGGCAGCGGTCTTGCGCGGCGACCCTCGCGCATGCAACGGCAGCGTCACGCTCTGCGACCGGCGCCTCGACGAGGTGGTCTTTCCGTCGTCGCACAACGCCAACGCGAATGCCGCCGCCGGCTACCTCAACGCCAACCATGCGCTGAGCATCCCCGCCCAGCTCGACCTGGGGATCCGCGGCATGCAGATCGATGCCCTCGCGGGAAAGCGCAACGCGCAGGGGGTAGTGCGGACCGACCTCACCGGTGAGACCGAAGACACCGTCGTGGCGAAGATCGGACCTGAAGCCCTCGCCGCCGCCCAGCGCCTCGCCGGGCGGATCGCGTTCGGCCCGATCGCGGGCGACACCGACCTCTACCTCTGCCACGTCCTCTGCGAGCTCGGCGCCACCCGCGCGGTCGACGAGTTCCGCGCGATCCGCGCGTGGCTCGATCGCCACCCGCGCGAGGTGCTGCTCCTGTTCATCCAGGACGAAGCGAACCGCGAGCTGATCGTCGAAGGGCTAGAGGACGGCGGCCTCGGCGCCGACATCGCGGCCCCGCTCCAGCTCGACGAGCCGCTCCCGACGCTCGGCGACATGCTCCGCAGCGGCAAGCGCGTCGCGATCTTCGCCGAACGCCGAGCCGGACCGGCGCCGTGGTACCTCGACGGCTTCCGGTTCTTCCAGGAGACGCCGTTCTCCAACACGTCGATCGCGCAGCTCGAGGACGACGCCAGCTGCCGCCCCAACCGCGGAACGGCGACGGCGCCGATGTTCCAGCTCAACCACTGGGTGGAGAGCTACCCGCCGAACCCGGTCAACGCCGACACCGCCAACGCCCCCTCCTTCATCCTGGAGCGGGCGCGGCGGTGCATGCGCGAGCGTGAGCGCGTGCCAACGATCCTCGCGGTCGACTTCGCCGAACGCGGCGACATCGTCGGCGCCGCGCGCACGCTCAACGCTGAGCTGACCGATCAGACGGGGTAACGCAGGATCGCCGACGCGGAGCCGCCGCCAGGCACCTCGTCGGCGCGCACGGCCAGCACGCGACCGCCCGCGAGGAACGCGCGGCGCGCGATCTCGTCGACGACGCCGTACTCGGTGGCATCGCCGCTGCCGTAGGTGACCACGCCGCTGCTCGGGTCCACCGTGCCCGACACCTGCGTGTCAATGTCGACGAACAGCGTCTCGACGGCGCCAAACGTCGCGGCGCGGGCGACGTCGACCACGTCGACAGCGGCGCGTCCGTCGTCGCGCCGCGCCTCGAAGCGCTCGTTGAGGGCCGCAAGGTCGGCGGCGTAGAGCTCGTCGAGCACCGCGCGGGCTTCGCCGGCAAGCTCCGTATCGCCGGTCGTCTCCGGGTTGCCCGTGATGCCGCGCTCGACGAGGTGCGGGTAGGTGTTGACCGACCGGTAGATAGCGTCGAGCGGCTGCGCGGCAGCCAGAATCAGCGGAAGGTCGAGCCCGGCAAGGACGCCGCGCAGCGCGTTGTCGACGGCACGACTGAACTGCCGCATGCGCACCTTCTGCCCCTCAGCGCCCTGGAGGCGCCCCACCGCCGAGCGGTCGTTGATCGACGCCTTCCCGACCGAGCTGGCGATGTCGGTGGGGAGCCCGGGCACAGGCACCTCCGTCGGCGGCAGGTCGGGGGCGATCTCCAGCAGCCGGACCGAACCTTGCGCGAGTTCCAGCACGTAGGCGGCCTGGGCGAAGGTGATCGAGCGCAGCAGCGGCTTGACGTAGAACCGGTCGGCCACCTGCGAGGCCTCCGAGAGCTTGTTGGGCAACCGAAACGTGCGTACGCGGCTCGGGGTGGCAAACACCGCCAGGCTGTGCGACTGCACCGCCCAGAAGTCCTGGTCGTCGACGAGGTCGGTGAGGGCCTCGTCGATCGCGGCGACATCGCCCTTCGGCGCGCCCGCCTCGCGCAGTGCACCGACCGCGCTGGCGACCTCGTTCTTCAGCGCGATCCGACCGGCGTCGGCGTCGGGGGTGACCGGCGTCGTCGGAACGTAGATCGACACGCACCACGGCTCCTGGGTCTCGAGCAGCCGCGAGATCTCGGCGCGGGTCGGGATGTCGGTGTGTAGTGCCATGTGGGTCCCCTGATGGTGAGGGCGCCGCGAATGCAGGTCGGCGGCCGCGCGCCCAGCGGGCGTGGCCGCCAGTGGCGCCTCAGCGTTCACGCTAACCGCGCTGGCCGGTCAGACCAACCGGGAATATCCGCAGCGCTACTTGGCGGCCTCAAGGCCAGCGAGCCAGGCATGGCCTGCGGCGGTGTTCGGTACCGCGGTGAGGTGCGCGACCTCGGGCAGGACCGCCTGCAGGTGCTCGCGCTGCACGATCGCGACGGCGATGCCGTCGGCCAAGAGCGCGCCGATCCGGGCGACGACGAGCCCCGACGAGATGTCTTCCACGCGGGTGACGCGGTGGAGGTCGAGCACCACGCCGGTCACGGGCGCGGTAGGGGCTGCGTCGCCGCCAGCGGGTGCGCCGGCGCCCGGACCGGCACCGGGGACCGGGCCGTAGCGGTGGTCTGGTTCGCTCGTCGCGGGGCGCCCCGCGAGCCCCGCATCGATCGCTGCGAGGAGCTGCTCGGTCGCGGCAAACTCAAATGCGCCCTGGGCGCCGATCGCCAGTGTCGCGCCGCCGCGGAAGCCCGCCTCGGTGAGCTCGTAGCGGTAGATGGCGGGTGCAGCCTCGCCCGGGTGGTGCATGAGGTGCAGGTCGTAGCGGTCGGCCATGGCGCGCGCGACCGCGATGCCGCGGACAGAGTTGCCGCGGTCATCGAGCCGCGGACTGAAGGTGCCGATTCCGAACTCGGCGGGGCTCACGGCGATCAGTCCGCCTGCCACGCCGCTTTTGGCGGGCAGGCCGACGCGCAGCAGCCACTCGCCGGAAAAGTCGTACATGCCGCAGGTCGCCATCACCGCCTGGGTGCGGACGGCCACGTCTTCGCTGACGACCGCGTCGCCGGTGACCGGGTTGACACCGCCGTGGGCGAGGGTCGCGGCCATGACGGCGAGGTCGGTCGCGGTGACGGAGATCGCGCACTGCTGGCAGTAGACCGAGAGCACCTCTTCGACCGGCTCCTTCAGCGATCCCGCGCCCTGCATCAGGTAGAGCAGCGCACGGTTGCGGCTGGCGGTGTCGAGCTCGGATTGGGCGACGCCCTGGTCGACGTCGAGGCGGCGTCCGGCGAACGCGGAGAGGCAGGCGAGGATGCGCTCGAGGCGCTCCTCGGGGTACTGCGCTCGCACGAGCGACGTGGTGAGCATCGCGCCAGCGTTGACCATCGGGTTCGGCGGGCGGCCCGTGCCCGCTTCGAGCTTGATCGCGTTGAACGCCTCACCGCTCGGCTCCACGCCGACGCGGCCGAGGACCGCTTCCATCCCGTGGTCGCTGACCGCCAGCGCGTAGACGAACGCCTTGGAGATCGACTGGATCGTGAAGGGCCGGTCGCAGTCACCGACGCCGTACTTGCGGCCGCTCATGCTCACGAGCGCAATACCGAACGGGTCCGGGTCGGCGCTGGCGAGCTGCGGAATGTAGTCGGCGACGGCGCCGCTCGTGTCGGGCGCGACGTGGGCCAGCACGGCTTCCAGGCCGGTGGTGACGGGGTCGCGGCGCGCCTCAGGCTCGGCCGCAGCTTCGGCGTCGGCGGGGTCGTCGGTCGTCGCGCTCGGCATCGGCCCCAGTCTGCCACTGGCAGCGATGAGCGTCCTTTTATTGTCGCCATGGCAACAGCAAAAGGACGCTCATAGGTGGCAGCGCGGCGCGCGTCACCGGTCGAGGGGACCAGCCGCGCGTCGCGGCGCCGGCGCTTTGAGGTCCCACCGCAGCGCGGCGAGGCGAAGCACGAAGCCGGTCGCGATGCCGGCAATGCCGGGAATCGGCCGCTCGACACCCAGCTCGAGCAGCGCGATGAAGACGGCCGCGCCCGCGAGCGCTGCGATCCCGTTCAGTTCGCCGCGCCGAAACACCTCTGGCTGGTTTGAGGTGAGCACGTCGCGCATGAGCAGCCCGCCGATGCCGCCGACGACGCCGAGAAACAAACAGCCGAGCGTGGTGAAGCCGGCGTCGTGGGCGCGGTCGGCCGCCACGACCGAGAACGCGCCGATCGCGACGGCGTCGAACACGCGGATGACGGTCTGGCTGCGCGGCCCGAGCTCACCCGGGACGACCGCGACGATCAGGGCCACCGCGAGCACCAGAGGCAGGTAGAGCGGTTCGGTAAAGGCCGCCGGGGTGCCGTCGTTGATGAGGACGTCGCGGATGAGCCCGCCGCCGAGCGCGCCGGCGAATGCGAGCGCTGCGAGGCCGAAGACGTCGTACTCCTCACGCCGTTTGGCGTCGAGCGCGCCGCCGGCCGCGCCGGCCACGATCCCCATGCCCTCGACGACCGAGAACGCGTAGGTGAGGTCGAGGTCGGCCACAAACCGAGGCTAGCCGCGCGCCCCTGCGGCGTTGGCGCGATCGCCCCGGCCAGGTTTGCATGAGGGGTCTGCATATGTGACCGCCGCCGGCGCGCCAAATGGCCGGTGCAGGCGCCGCGCCGCGAGGATCAGAGATGCGGCGGGACGACCTGCACCGGCGGCTGGGTGCCGTGCGGCGCGTGGCCGCCGTGCGAGTGGTGGTGCTTGCCGCGGTACAGCAGCAGCACGCAGGCGAGGTAGGCGATCAGACCGGCCGCGAGCCCGTACATCGCGGCGGCGCCTTCCTCGCTGGTGTAGAGCAGGAGCTCGCCGATGAAGCCGATCAGCGCGACCGCCAAAGCGATCGCCCAAGGGTGGTGCCAAAGGGTGGAACGCATGCCCCGAACATGCCGCCATGTGTGATCGCGGTCACGCCTACTTCGGGAGACGCGGACGACCGTTCGAGGGCGCGCTGCCACTCGTCGGGCCGGTCGGGCAGCGACATCAGAAACAGCACGGCACGCGACCAGCCCTACTCGACGAACCGGGCCGGTCGGGCAGCGACATCAGAAACCAGCACGCCACGCGACCAGAAGGCGCAGCATGCGCCCGACGGTACCGACCGCCGGCGGTCATGCGGGGGTGCCGGTGCCGCCGTCGCCGCGCCCTAGCTGCGTTTGCGCTTGGGCGGCAGGTCGGTGACGGTGCCCTCGGCCACCTCGGCCGCGAGCATGATCGACTCGCTCAGCGTCGGGTGGGCGTGGATGGTGAGGGCGAGGTCGCCGACGTCGGCGCCCATCTCGAGGGCGAAGCCGGGTTCGGCGATGAGCTCGCCGGCGTTCGGGCCGACGATGCCGGCGCCGAGGATCTGGCGGGTCTTCGGGTCGACGAGGAGCTTGGTCTTGCCGGCGCCGCCGCCGACGGTCAGGGCGCGGGCCGACGCGACCCATGGGAACGCGGCGACCTCGTAGTCGGTGCCGTCGGCCTTGGCCTGCGTCTCCGTGAGGCCGACCCAGGCGACCTCGGGATCGGTGTAGGCGACCGACGGAATCCCTCGCGCGTCGAAGGCTACGTTGTGGCCCGCAATCACCTCGGCAGCGAGATGCGCCTCGTGCGACGCCTTGTGCGCGAGCATCGGCTGGCCGACGATGTCGCCGATGGCGTAGATGTGCGGCACGTTGGTGCGCAGCTGCGCGTCGACCGGGATGAAGCCGCGTTCGTTCACGTGCACGCCCGCGGCGTCCGCGCCGATCTTGCCGCCGTTCGGCGTCCGGCCGACGGCGACGAGCACCGCGTCGTAGACGCCGGCCTCTGGCGCCGTGCCTCCTTCGGCGCCGGCGGCAAACGTCACGTGCAAACCATCGTCTTTCGCCTCGACCCCGTCGACCTTCACGCCGAGGTGGATCGCCTCGTAGCGGCCCTCGATGCGCTTGGCGAGCGGCCGGACGAGGTCCTTGTCGGCGCCGGGGATCAGCTGGTCCATCAGCTCCACGACGGTGACCTGCGAACCGAGCGCGTCGTAGACCGTTGCCATCTCCAGGCCGATGATGCCGCCGCCGATCACCAGCAGCCGCTCCGGAATCTGCCGCAGCTCGAGGGCGCCGGTCGAGTCCCACACGCGCGGGTCGTCGGCCGGGATGCCCGGCAGCTGGACGGCCTGCGAACCGGCGGCGATGATCGCGTGGTCAAACGACACGACCGTCTTCTTGCCCTCGCCGTCGACCACTTCGAGGTGGTGCGGGCTCGTGAAGGTGCCCGTTCCGGCCACGACCTGCACCTTGCGCGTCTTCGCCATGCCGGCGACGCCCTTGGTCAGCTGCCCGACGATGCTCTCCTTGTGGGCGCGCAGCGCGTCCACGTCGATCTTCGGCTCGCCGAACTCGACCCCCTGCTCGCCGAACTCCGCCGCCTCGGCAATCACCTTCGCGGCGTGCAGGAGCGCCTTGCTCGGAATGCAGCCGACGTTAAGGCAGACACCACCGAGCGTCGCATAGCGCTCGACCATCACCGTCTCCAGTCCGAGATCGGCCGCCCGGAACGCCGCCGAGTAGCCACCGGGGCCCGAACCGAGGACGACGACCTGGGCGTGGACGTCGCCGCGCTCGAAGTCCGCCTTCGCGGACGCGTCAGCGATCTCGTTGGGTTTGGGGTCGTCCGTCGGCGTCGGCTCCGCGGCCGCTGCGGGCTCGTCCCTCGACGCCTCGCCGTCGCCGCCCGCGCCATCGCCGTCCCCCTCGATGACCGCAATGACCACGCCCTCGGAGACCTTGTCGCCGACTGCGACCTTGAGCTCCTTCACGACGCCGGCGACCGTCGACGGCACCTCGAACGTCGCTTTGTCGGACTCGATCTCGACGAGCCCCTGCTCGACTTCGACGGTCTCGCCGACGGCGACGAGCACCTCGATGATCGGAATGTCGGAGAAGTCCCCGATGTCGGGAACGGCTACCTCGGTCGACGTCGCCATCAGGCCTCCTGCAGCTGGGGTGAGCGTCGGATTACCAACCCCCTGGGG
>JAEZDB010000412.1 GCA_023429855.1 Actinomycetes bacterium | reverse complement strand
GGCGCCGCCCCCCCCCCCCCCCCCCCCCGCTCGGGCGCGCCGCCCCGGCCCCCCCCCCGCCGATCAGGCCTGGGCCACCTGCGCCAGGTCGACGCGCCCGTCGATGACGACGTAGCCGCGCCCCGGCGGGAACACCGCGTTGCTGCGGCGCGGTAGGCGCACACCCAGCAGCTCCCCATCCAGGTCGAGGTTCGGGTCGAGCAGCAGCCCGCGGCCGTCCTTGCGCAGCTCCCGGATCCACGACGCGTAATGGCGCGCCTGGCCCGTCTCGAGCGACGCGATGATCCGCACGTGCGCGTCGCGCCCGCGCTTGATGATCATCTCCAGCGAGCTCGCCACATGCGACTCGGAGAGCTCGCCCGCGTCGTCGAGCACGATCAGCACGGGCGGGGCGTCGGGATCAGACGCGTCCATGAGGATGCCGTCGAGCAGCTCCTGGATCGTCGCCTCGCACTCCTCCACACCGCGCGACACGCTGTCCCAGCCGTCCTTGTCGAGCAGCGACGAGCGTCGCGGCGCAAGCAGGTGCGTGGTCAGCCCTGGCGTGGACCGCATCAAACCGGCCGCGAGCGTGTGGAGCGCCGTGGAGCGTCCGCTGCGATAGGGCCCGATGACGACGAAGTGCGAGTCGGCCAGCGACGCGCTGACGGTGGCAAGGTCGAGGTCGTCGAGCGCAAAGGCGGCCGTCAGCGGCTTGTGCGCCGGCGTAAGCTCGGCGGCCGGCACCGACTCCGGCAACGGCTCGATGGCCAGCGCCCGGTGGGGCGTGCGCGTGCTCAGCTGCGCGCCGAGCGCCTCGATCGCCGCGGTCTCCGCAGCAGGGTCGGCGGCACCGGTCAGCGTCGCGATCTGCACCGCGAGCCCGCCGGCCAAAAAGCCTCGCCCGGGTGGGAGCAAGGCCCCGGCCGCGGTCTTGTCGAGACCAAGCATCTGGTACTCGTCGTCGCTGCCCATCCGCAGGATCAAGCGCGAAGCAATAAGCGACGCGACCGGCGTGGGGATGGCGGCCCGGCGGTCGGCGGTGACCACCAGGTGGACGCCGGCGGCACGGCCATCGGCCACGAGGCGCGGCACGGCGTCGACCAGCGCGCCGAGGTCGACACGCTCATAGGCCTCGGTGAATCCCCCGTACGAGTCGAGGAGCACGACGAACCGCGGCAGCGGATCAGCCGGGTGGCGGTCGTTGTAGGCGTCGAGGTCGGCGACGCGTTCACGCGCAAAGAGCCGGGCCCGCTCGTCGATCGTGCGCCGCAGCAGCTTCACCAGCCGCGTGACGCGTTCCTCGTCGTCGCCGGCAATCACCGACCCGCAGTGCGGCAGCGCTTCGAGGCAGCGCAGCCCGAGCCCGGCGAAGTCCAGTCCGAACAGCTGCAGCTCGCTCGGGTCGTGACGATCGGCGAGCGAGACGGCGAGCGTCCGCAGCGCCGTGGTCTTGCCCGAGCCGCTGGCCCCGAAGATGAGCAGGCTGCCCTGCTCGGCGAGGTCGACGATCATCGGCAGCTGCGTCTGCTGCGTCGGCTGGTCGACGAGGCCGATCGCCGCGCCGTCGAGCTGCACGGTGGCGAGCTCGTCGAGTTCGCTGAGCGCGATCGCCGGGGGCAGCGACGGCAGCCACGGGCTGGCTGGCGGCGTGATGTGCAGCGCCTCGGTCGCTTCGCCGATCGCCGTCACCAGCAGCTCAAGATCGGTGACCTCGTGGACGGGCGTACCGCCGCGCGTGGTGACCTTTGGCGCGGGCACCAGGTCGGTCACGTCGATGCGCTGCGCGGCGGCGGCCGCAGCAGTCAGACCACCCACATAGCCAGCCTGGAACAGCTCAAGCTCCGTCGGACCCTTCCGAGCGAGCGCGCGGCCAGGCACGGAGCGCGGCAGGCGCGCCGCGTCGGGGGCGCCGATCACGTCGTCGCTCTCCGACGCGCCGGCCACGCGCAGCGCCAGGCGCAGGCTCGTGTTGGCCCGGATGTTGTCGGTCACGGCGTTGCCCGGTCGCTGCGTGGCGAGCACGAGGTGCACGCCGAGGCTGCGGCCGCGCTGGGCCACGTCGACGACGCCGTCGACGAACTCGGGGACCTCCTTCGCGAGCGTGGCGAACTCGTCGATCACGATGACGAGGCTCGGCGGTGCCGTCCGCGGGTGGCGGCGCTCGAGTTCGATCAGGTCGCGGACGCCGTGGTCGGCCAGCAGGTGCTCGCGGCGTTTCAGCTCGGCGTTCAGCGAGATCAGCGCGCGCTGCACCTGCTGCGCGTCGAGGTCGGTGACCATGCCGACGCAGTGCGGCAGGTCCTTGCAGTCCTTGAACGCCGCGCCGCCCTTGTAGTCGACGAGCAGGAACGAGATCCGGTCGGGCGGGTGCGACGCCGCCAGCGAGGCGATCAGCGTCTGCAGCAGCTCGGACTTGCCTGCACCGGTGGTGCCGGCGACCAGCGCGTGCGGGCCGTCGGCGCGGAGGTCGAGTGCATAAGGCCCGTCGGCGGAGACGCCCACGAGGGCGTCGAGGGCGTCGCCGGTGCGCGTCCGCCAACGCGACGCGACGCGGTCGCCGTCGGGCTCGGCGAGATCGAGCAGGTCGACGAGCGACACCGACCGCGGCACCGATTGCGCCGCGCCGCCGGCCGTGGTGTCTTCGACGGGCGCCAGCGACCGCGCGACGGCCGAGGCGATCGGCTCGGAGACCGCGTCGATCGACGCGCCGAGCACGCGGCGCCCGGTGTCGGTCCACGTCACATCGCCGACGGCGCGCTCACGGCTCGTCTCCACGATCGCGCCAACGCCGCCCGGGAGGTGGCGCGACTCGCGCGCAAGCCAGACCGCCGTGATGTCGATCTCGCCGCACGCATCGAGCAGTTCGTCGACGACGGTCGCTTCGGGCGCGACGTCTTCGTCGACGAGCAGCACGATGGCGGTGCGCCGGCGAGCCCGACCGCCGCGTTCCGGCTCGTCGCGGCGCTCGGCGGCGATCGTCGCGATCTTGCGCAGCAGCTGGCGCGCGTCCTGCTCGCCGATCGCGATGTGGTCGCCCTCGACGGGTGACGCGGGGTGGTGCGTGTGCGGCAGCCACGAGAGCCACGACCAGTCGCGGGCGCGGTCGTGGCTGAGCGCGGCGACGAGCACGACGTCGCGCGGGCTCTGCAGCGTCGCGTGCTGCAAGACGATCCAGCGCGCCAGACCGTCGGTGGCGAGCGGGTCACCCACGACGCCGATGGCGCCGACGTCGGTCGAGCGCACGAGGACAGGCACCACCGGGGTCTCCTTGTAGGAGGAGATCCGCTGCTCGATCGGCGCACGCAGGGCCGCGTCGCCGCCGTCGGCGAACGCGACCGACACGATCGACGGCTGATCAGCCACCCCGAGGCGCACGTCGAGGAAGTCGCGGTCGGCGGGGCGCCGCTCCCACAGCGTCGGCAGGTGCTCGATGGCGCGGGCGACGAGGTCGGCGGCGTGCGGTGCGGCCCCACGCCGCTCGCCCTGTTCCTGTAGGCGGGCGTGCGCGAGCGGGCGGAGGAACTCGGCCGCCTGTGCCTTGAAGGTCGCGAC
>JAEZDB010000357.1 GCA_023429855.1 Actinomycetes bacterium | reverse complement strand
GCGCAGATCAGTCAGGTCTTCGTCGCCTTGGACCTCGCTGCGGACGCGCAGCGCCGGCCCGAGAATCCCCGGAGACCCCCAGTTCTCACCGATCCGCACGGCCCGCTCAGCTGCGGCCAGCGCGCCGGCCTGGTCGCCGAGCCGGTGCAGGATCAGCGCGCGGGGGAGGTTGAAATCCACGCCGATCGGGTTCGCCATCCACGAGGCGCAATGCTCAAGCGTGTGCGACGCCGCAAGCGCCTCGTCGTGGCGGCCCTCGGCAAACAGGACCCACGTCTGGGCGTGCCACCAGAGCGCGCCGCCGAGCGAGGGACGCTGCGCGTTCGGCGAATCCGGTGAGGAATCGAGTGTGGCGCGGGCCATCGCCAGGTCGCCGGCGTCCATGTAGGCGAGCGCGAGCGACGCGTGGGCGAACCGCTGCGGCTCGGCGCCCGATCCCCAGGTCACGGCCCGCGTGAAGGCATCGGAGAGCCCGGTGATCGCTTCGGCCAGGTCGCCGCGACGCTGCAGCGTGAAGCCCAGCCACAGGTCGACCGTAAGGTGTAGCAGCACCGAGCCGCTGCGCTGGGCATCGAGGCGCGCCCGTTGCCAGATCGCGAGACCGTCGTCGCGGTCGGCGAGGCCGAGGACGTAGAGCGGCGATACGGCGAGGACGGTGTGGTCGCGCAGGATCGTCGGGTCGGAGTCGATCGCCTGCGCGGCGAGGTTCGCGCACTCCTCGGCGGTGCCTCCCGAATAGGCCCACCACTGTGCAGCCAAGCCGGCCCGCAGGCGCTGGCCGAGCCCGGCGCCGGGCTCGAGCGTGAACGCCGCCTCGATCTGCGTGACGGCCTCGGGGTCGGTGTTGCCGAAGAACACCGCCGACGCGCGGATCGCTTCGAAGATGGCGACGAGGTCGTCGTCGACGCCCGCCAGGCGCTCGGCGGCAGCCGCAGACCGCATCCCGGCTTCGACCCAGCGGTCGGTCAAGAACAGGGCCTGCACGAGCGTGACCTCGAGGTGCGCGCGGCTGATCTCGTCGGGGGCGAGCTCGATGAGCTCGACGAGGACGTCTGTCGCCGCGGGCGCGTCGACGTCGAACAGCGCCTCGGCGTACTGCCCCATGACCGCGGGCCGCAGCTCGTCTGACACCGGCTCGTCAAGCGCGCGACGTAGGTGCCGCGCGCCAGCGTCGGGTGCGCCACGCCGCAGCGCGGCCGTGCCGGCTTCGATGAGCACGTCGGCCACCCACGGATCACCGGAAGGGGGCGCGAGCTCGAGCTGACCGGCGATCCGCTCAACGGTCGCTCCGGCCTCGTGCAGCGCGCGCGCCGCCTGGCGGTGCAGCTCTTGTCGCTCGGCCCCAGGCAGGTCGAAGTAGATCGCGTCACGCACCAGTGCGTGGACGAATGCCAGGTCTTCGCGGACAAGGACCTCGGCCTCGACGAGCTCGCGCCACGCCGGTCCGATCTCCGCGACATCTAGGCCGGCAACGGCGGCCACAAGCGGCGGCGGCGCGCCGTTGCCGAGCGTGGCCACGGCGCGAGCGACGGCGATGGCCTGGCTCGAGTACCGGCCGACCCGCGCGAGCACGGTCCGAGACAAGGCGCGGTGGGCTGCTCGGCGCACGCCGGCCGCGCTGGCGGCCGTGGGCGCGGTGCCCTCGGCCTGCAACGACCGCGCGAGCTGGCGGAGCATGAGCGGGTTGCCGTCGGTGGCTTCGAAGCAGGCTCTGGCGAACGTCGGGTCGACGGCGACGCCCAGCTCCTCCTCCAACAGCACGCCCACGCCCGCCTCCGAGAGCGCCTGGGGATAGACGTGCATCGCTGTCGGTTCGGCGAGCAGTTCGGCCAGCAGGTCGGCGTCAACGGTGGCTGGGGGCACGGGCCGTGTGGTGGCCGCGACGAGCGTGGGGGTGTCGTCGAGGCGCCGCCCGAGGTAGGCGAGGAACCGCAGCGACGACGCATCGCACCAGTGCAGGTCGTCGATCGCGAGCACGACCGGCTCGATCTCGGCGAGGTTGAGCGTCAGCCAGTAGAGGCCGTGCAACAGCGCGAAGCTCGCGGCGCGTTCCTCGCCTGGCGTCTCTTCGAAGATGTCGCGCGCCGAGCTTGCCGCACCAGCCAACACCCGCGGACCGATCTCTGGGTCGCGGACGATCCCCTCGAACAGCTGGCGCACGACGCCGAACGCAAAGCCGCGCTCCAGCTCGCTGGCCCGAGCGACCAGCACCCGCTGACGCCCCGCCCCGCGCTGGCGGAGCTCGGCGAGCAGGCGGCTCTTACCGATCCCCGGCGGGCCCTCGATGACGAGGACGCGCCCATCGCCGCGGCGAGCGACCGACAGGGCCTGATCGATCTGCGCCGCTTGGTCGGCGCGCTCAAGCAACGTTCCGTCAGCCACGTCAGCGGGCTCCGCTCAGCGCGCTCGGCAGCGCGTGTCGCGAAGCGATCCCGAGTTTGCGGTACGTCGAAGAAAGGTGCACCTCGACCGTCTTCGGGGTGACGAACAGCGCCTGCGCGATCTCGCGATTCGTGCGGCCCTCGGCGGCGAGGTCGGCGACTCTGCGCTCGCTTGGCGTGAGCGCGTCGGGGCCGCTCGCGTCGGCCGGGCGGCGGCGCACGCCGGTGGCGGCCAGCTCGGTGCGGGCACGCTCAGCGAGCGCCGGGGAGCCGCAGGCCTCGGCGAGCTCGTAGGCGCGGTCGAGGAACTCGCGGGATTCGGTCGGCTGGCGGTCACGGCGAATCGCGGCGCCGAGCGACAGGAGCGACTTGGCGAGCTCGAGCCGCGACGGCGAACCGTCGAGCAGGTCGACGGACCGCCGCAGGTCGTCGAGGCCGTCCGGGCCGCGGACCTCGCCAAGCGCGCGCAGCGCAGCGCCGACCGCGCTCGGCGCACCCCACACCTCGGCGCTGGCCACGCCTTCCACTGCCACCTTTACGGCCTCCGCCTCCCGCTCCAGACGGTGCAGCGCGAGCGCTTGCAGCGGCCGCCAGTCGACCGCGACCGGCGAGCCCATCCACGCCGCGCGCCGCGCCAGCGTCTGGGTAGCGGCGAGCGCCTCCTCGGTGTAGCCCTCCCCGAGCAGCAGCTCGGCATGCGCACGCCACCACAGCAGCGCGGCGAGCGTCTCGCTCGTCCCGCCTGGGCGGCCGGCGTCGAGCACCGTGCGGGCCCGTGGCAGGTCGCCGATCTCGGTCAACGCGGAGCCGAGCATCGAGCGGTGATACCGCAGCGCCTCCTGGCCTGAGCCCCAGCTCAGGCCAAGCGCGAGCGCGTCGTCGATGCCCGCGACTGCCGAGCGAAGGTCGCCTCGGCGCAGCTGCGTCACGCCGAGCCACAGGTCGAGGTTGAGGTGGAGGATGGGGGAGCCGCTGCGGTGCGCGTCTTCATGGATGCGATCCCAGACCTCGAGACTGCCTGGGTAGTCGGCCACGGCGAGCACATAGAGCGGCGACACCGATACGAGCGTGTGCTTGCGGAAGATCGTCGCGTCGGTGGCAAGCGCGCGGAACGCGAGGTCGGAACACTCGGCTGCGCTACCACCTTCGTACGCCCAGATGAGCGCGGCAAGCCCGGCCTGCAGCCGATGCCCGACCGCCGCGTCGGGCCCGAGCTCGCGGTGCTGCGCGACGATCTCGAGCACCTCAGGGTCGTCAGCGCCGAACAGTGCAGAGACCGTGCGGACCGCCATGAGCGCGGCGCGGATGTCATCGTCGCCCGGGCCGAGCTCGGCGCTGGCCGACCGGCAGAGCAACGACGCACGGTCCCACTGGTCGGTCAGCGAGAGGCCCTGCACGAGCGAGAGCTGCGCCTCGCCGCGGCGGCGCGGATCGGTCTCCGCGTCGGCGACCTGCTCGAGCATCTCGATCGCCCCGAGTCCGTCGATGTCGTAGAGCGCGGCAGCCAGGTCGGTCATGATCGCGACGCGCTGCTCGGGCGTCGACGGGGGCTCGGCCAGCGCGCGGCGCAGGTGGGCGGCGGCCTCACCGGGGGCGCCGCGTTTGAGGGCGTCGGCCGCAGCGCGCGTGGCGATGTCGAC
>JAEZDB010000343.1 GCA_023429855.1 Actinomycetes bacterium | reverse complement strand
GCCGGGCCCCTCGCCGAAGTCGAACTCGCGGGTGTGGTCGAAGTCGGCGCTCGTGCCGTACGTGTGCTCGTCGTCGGCCCAGCCCTCACCGCCGGACGCGCCGGGGCGGCCGTTGCCGCGCGGCCGGGAACCTGCGGAAGAGTGGGTGCTGTGGTCGCGCGGACGGTCGGCGCTCATCGAAGCATCACCCAAGACGGTACGGGGCCGAGGCCGCCCGCTACGCCATCTCGCTTGCGAAGCAGACCATCAGACCGACGCCGAGGGGTGCGCCGCCATGAACGTCGGAGCTGGCGGCGGGGGTGGTGGTGTGCGGCGGCGCCGGCTACGCAAGGCGGCTGCAGCGGCACCTACGCCTACGACCGCGGTGAGCACGGCGCTGGCACCGAACAGCCACCGCGGCCCCCACGCAGCCGCCACGAGCGCCCCGGAGAAGTAGGCGCCGAGGAGCGCGCCCGAATCGAGTGCGTCCTTGAGGCCGAAGGTGCGTCCCAGGATCTCTGGCGGCGTGATGGTGGTGCAGATCCGCTGGTCGCAGGAGATCGAGATGCCCTCGACGATGCCGCCCAACGCAAAGCACAGCAGGGCGATCGGCAGGGTGGGGGAGAGTGCGATGCACGCCATCACTGCGGCGCCCGCGAGGATCGAACCGATGAGGCGGCGGAGGCTCGAGCTGCCCAGGAGCGCGCCGATCGTCGCGCCGACGCCGAACACCGCGACGATGAGCGAGAAGCCTGCGTCGCCGGCTTGCAGCGGGCCGGTCGCGAGGAGCGGCTCGCCGACGTTCGCGAACCCGAGCGCGTAGGTGGCGCAGGCCGACGTGACGCTGACGAGCACGAGTCGCGGGACCGTGCGTGCCGACTGCAGGCCGTCGCGGATGCTGTGTCGGCGGAACCGCTCTTCGGCGAGCGCTTCCTCGAGGGTCATCGGGACCCATGGCTTGTCGGGCGGCTTGGGTCCGTCGAGCTGCAGGCTGAGGATGACGTAGGCCGACAGCGCGAACGTGAGGGCGTTGACCAAGAGCAGGGTCTGGACGGGTGCAATGAGCAGGATGGCGGCGCCGATACCTGGTCCGATCAGGATCGCGGCTGACCACGCGGTGACGAGCGCGCCGGCCGCTTCGTCGGCGCGGTCGCCGGCAAGGTGGGGGATGGCGGCGCGGCTGGCGGGCCTGAAGATCGCGCCGCCGCAGCCCGCGACGAAGGTGAGCGCGGCGGTCACCGCGAAGTTGTGCGAGAGCGCGATCCCCGCAAACGCGACCGCGCAGAGCAGGTCAGCGGTGACGCACAGCGAGCGCCGCGACCGCCGGTCGGCGAGCTTGCCGAAGTACGGGCCGAATAGCGCCGACGGCAGCAGCGTGGCCGTCAGGACGATCGCGATCGCCCACGGTGAACCGAGCTGGTCGTGTGCGACCAGGAGGAGGGCCACGTAGCCCATCGCCGTGCCAACCAACGACTGCGCCGAAACGAGCAGGAACCGTCGGAGCTGACCGGGGGTCGTCAGCAAGGGGAGCATGAGCCTCGACTATCAACCCTCGGGCGGACGCGATGGGGCCGCGCACGCGAATGTGCAGGCGACACCGTTGGCTGCCGGGGAGGTGGCGTTGCTTACGTTAGTCGGCGCTGCCGCAGCCCGGCTGCGCACGTGCCTAGCTGATCGAGACGACTGTCAGCGGGCGGCCGCCGCGCGGCGTCTGCACCTCGACGGTCTGGCCGACCTTGGCGCCGTCGAGGGCGAGGCCGACCGGGCTGTTCGACGCGATCTTGCCCTCGGCGGGCACCGCCTCGGTCGAGGCGACGAGCGTGAAGGTGCTCTCTTTGCCGGCCGCGTCGGTCACGACGACGGTCGAACCGAAGCCGACGGAGTCGCCGCCGACCTGCGCCTCGACGATCTGCGCGTTGCGATGCTTGTCGCGCAGGACCAGGATCTTTGTCTCGAGGTGCGCCTGGTCGTTCTTGGCGTCGTGATACTCGGAGTTCTCTTTGAGGTCGCCCCATTCGCGCGCGGTCTTGATGCGCGCAGCGATCGCGCGCCGACCATCGCCCTCGAGGCGCTCGATCTCCGCAGTCAGCGCGGCGTAGTCCTCAGCGGTCATCAAGACGGGATCCGACATCCCGCTAACGCTACGCCCCAGCGGCGGCGGCCGTCGCACCGGCGCCCCTGCGGCGCTGCCGCCAGTTCGGCGGCCTCCGCCGCGAGCGTCGCTTTTCGTCGTTTGTGGCGGACCCTTGGCGCGATGCCAGGCGGCCCTCCGCCGCGAGCGTCGGTTTTCGTCGTTTGTGGCGGACCCTTGTCGGAGTCGGGACGTCGGCCAGGCGAGGTGTCAGCCGCGCGGCACCGGCGGAGCCAGGTTCGCGAGCACGAATTGCTCGATGCGTCGCAGCGTCTCGTCCCGCTCGTACTGGACGTGCCTCCAGCGCAGACGCAGGATCACGAAGCCGAGCTGGTAGAGGATCTCCTCGCGCCGCTCGTCAGCGAGGATCTGGGCCAGCGAGCGGTGGTAGTCGCGTCCGTCGCATTCGACGATGGCGCGGGTTCCGATGAAGCGCAGATCTGGGCGGTATCCGTGGACCAGCACGTTGACCACGGGCTCCGGGATCAGCGTCGAGGTCTGGACAAGTCTGGTGACTTTGCGCTCGAATCGACTCCGAAACTCGCCGCTCTTGTCGTCCAGCCGTCCGATTGCGGCGTCGAGCTTCGCCGCAGCCGACGTCGTGTCGAACTCGTCGATGAGACGCTTCAGACCGAGTTCGTTGTATACGCGGCGCTCGACGGCGCGGTCGAGCAGGTCGTCGATGAAGTCTGCGTCGACGCGCCGGGCCGCGTCGAAGATCGAACGACTCGCTGCCGTGCACGGCATCCCGCGGCGGGCGTCGCGATCACGAGCAGGGAGACTCGCCGTCTGGTGGGCGATGACGCCCCGGGGTGGACGCCAAGCCGTCTCCGCATGCACGATATGAACGGTCGTTCCAGTCGGACCGCAAAGGTCGAGCAGGGCGCAGCTACTCACCTCTGCCAGCCGCGCCGACGGCGGCGCCGCGAGCAGAGCCCTCCACCGCAGACCGTCGAGATCGAGCCGCGAAGAGTCTCGCGAGAACACTGCGTTGGACGAGATCCGCGATCGTCGCTGCGGGGCGTTCGCCGCGTTGGGGCGGCGATATCCGGCGGGCCCGCCGCGACGCGGTTCAGCTCTGAGCACGAGATCGCCAGACCCCGCCCGCGATGCGATGCTCTTCGGGCTCAGTCCGATCTGCCTGAGCTGTCGGTACCCGATCAGACCTGACTGCCGCTGCATCAGCGCGTCGATGGCGCGATTGATCGCGGCCTTGCTGATACGCCCCATGGGGGTCCGATCATCGGCGCGAAAAAACGATTCCGGGGAAAATGGCTCCATATCTATTAGAGGGTTTGGCGGACCAAAATTCGCCCCCCTCTGCCATGAACTCGTCGGGGCCTCCGCCACGAGCGCCGGTTTTCGGCGCTGGCGGCGGACCCATCCCAAGCGCTTGGCGGGCCCTCCGCCGCGAGCGCCGCTTTTCGG